>RFJV01000768.1 GCA_003694775.1 Chloroflexota bacterium
CCCAGGGCAATAATCTCCTCGATGCTGTACTCTTCTTCGATATAGGCGGCCAGAATGCCGTCCAGGATGTCGTACTCCGGCAGGGAGTCGGTATCTTTCTGGTCGGGGCGCAGTTCCGCGGACGGCGGTTTGACCAGCACGTTTTCCGGGATGACCGGGCCGATTTTTTCGTTGCGGTAGCGGGCCAGCCGGTAGACCAGCGTTTTGGGCACATCCTTGATGACCGCAAACCCGCCGGCCATGTCGCCGTAAATGGTGGCGTACCCCACGGCCATCTCGCTCTTGTTGCCCGTGGTCAGCACCAGCCAGCCGAACTTGTTGCTGAGGGCCATCAGCACATTGCCCCTGGCCCGGCTCTGCAGGTTTTCCTCGGCCTCGTTGGGCGGCGCGTCGCCAAAAACGCCGGCCAGCATCTCCAGATAGGCCTGGTAAGCCGGCTCAATGGGGATGACCTCGGTGCGGATGCCCAGCCGGCGGGCCAGTTCCGCGGCGTCGCTTTTGGAATGGTCGGAGGAGTAGCGGGAGGGCATCAGCACGCCGATAACGTTCTCCGGCCCCAGTGCGTCCGCGGCAATGGCCGCCACCAGCGAGCTGTCGATACCGCCGGAAAGGCCCATCGTCACCTTGCGGAAGCCGTTCTTGTGTACGTAGTCGCGGGTTGCCAGCACCAGCGCCCGGTACACCTCCTCCTCCGGCGCCAGCGGCGGGGCCAACTGCACCGGGACGGGCGGACGCGTGCCCGGCGCCGGCTCCAGCGGCGGCAGGTCGACATGCGTAAAGCGGGCGGCCACCGCCTTGCCCAGGCTGTCTTTGCGCCGGCGGGGGTCGCGCAATCGCTGGCGGAACACGTTGCCCATGTTGACATCCACCAGCAGGAAATCCTCCTCAAACGAGCGGGCACGGGCCAGCACGGTGCCCCGCTCGTCCACCACCAGACTGCTCCCGTCGAAGACCAGTTCATCCTGGCCGCCCACCAGGTTGCAGAACGCGACCACGGCCACGTTATCCACAGCACGGGTGGACAGCATCCGCTCGCGGGCCTGGATTTTGCCGCTCTGGTACGGCGAGGCAGAAATGTTGACCAGCAGTTCCGCGCCCGCGGCGGCCTGCGCTTCCGGCGGGCCAACCGGATACCAGATGTCCTCGCACACACTGACTCCAAAGCAGACCGACCCGCCACCCGCCCGCGGCAGGTCGAACAGAACCGGCGTGTCGCCCTGGGCAAAGTAGCGGTCCTCGTCAAAAACGGCGTAGTTGGGAAGCAGGGTCTTGTGGTAGATTCCGGCCAGCGCGCCGTTGTGCAGGATGGCCGCGGCGTTGTACAGGTCGTCATGCCGGTGGACAAAGCCCACCACCGCGGTCAGGCCGCGGGTGTGGGGGAGCAGTTCCTGCAAGGCCGACCAGTTGGCCGCGGCAAAGCCCGGTTTGAGGAGCAGGTCTTCGGGCGGATAGCCGGCCAGGGTTAGCTCCGGAAAAATCACGATGTCTGCGGCCTGGGAGCGGGCGCGGTCCAGCGCGGCCCGGACCTTTTCGGCGTTGCCGGCGATGTCGCCGACGGTAAGGTTCAGTTGAGCCAGGGCCAGACGAATCCGAAACATTGCCACCTCCAAATGCAAAAAGGGCGTGCCGCGGGGCCGGGGCAGGGCTACCTGCCGCGCTGGCCGGACGGCACGCCGGAATGGGGATAGGGGATATCAGGCAGAAATCAGTCCTGGTTGGCCTGCGCCGCCAGGATAATGGCTTCGGCCACCTCTTTCATGGGGCGGCGCGTGTTCATGCTCATCTTCTGGATTTTGCGGAAGGCCTCGGCCTCGGTCAGTCCCTGGGTGTCCATCAAAATTCCTTTGGCCCGGTCCACCAGCTTGCGGGTTTCCAGGGCCTTCTGCAGGTCCTGCACTTCCTGCTGCATCATGCGGAATTCCTTGAACCGGGAGGTTGCCACTTCGATGGCCGGGGCCAGGTCCAGCTCGCGGAACGGCTTGACCAGATAGCCGACCACGCCGGCCTCTTTGGCCCGGTCCACCAGTTCTTTCTGGCCATAGGCGGTCAGCAGGAGAACGGGGGCAATCTGCTCCTCGGTCAGGATTTTGGCGGCTTCGATGCCGTCCATGTCGGGCATTTTGATGTCCATAATGACCAGGTCGGGTTTCAGCTCGCGGGCCAGATTGACCGCGCTGCGGCCGTCCCCCACCTCACCGACCACCAGGTAGCCCAGGTTGGTCAGCATTTCCTTCAAATCGGTTCTGACGATTGACTCGTCATCGGCTATGATGATTCGTGTTCTTTCCACCCTTCCTCACCTCGAAATATAGATTTTGGGAATTTTATCGTAACCGACAAACCCTCGGTATCCGGGTTTGGGCCAAGCTGGAGCTGGCCGCGCAGGTCCCCCTCGACCAGGGTTTTGATAATTTGCAGTCCCATACTGCCGGACTGTTCAATATCAAACTCTTTGGGAAGTCCCTCCCCGTTATCTACCACGTTAATAATAACCTCGTCGCCCGTATCCGCCAAATTGAGGCGGATAAAGCCCGATTTTTTGCGGGCAAAACCATGCTCCAGCGAGTTCTGAAGCAGTTCGTTGACAATCAGGGAGCAGGCGGTGGCCTGACGAGCAGGCAGGTAAACCTTGTCGCCGTTCAGCTCCAGGCGGATGTCCTGTTCCGGGCTGAGCATACCGTACTGAAACTGGGTGATAATGCGCTGGCAAACATCCTTGATGTTGATGATGCTGGAGCTTTCGCTCGACAGAAATTCGTGGATGACGGCCACACTCAAAATGCGCGACAGAGCCTCCTCCAGCGCCTGCCGGGCCTCATCGGACTGCACCCGGCGGGCCTGCATCCGCAGGAGGCCGGCAATGGTTTGCAGATTGTTTTTGACGCGATGATGCACTTCCTGAATCATCGCGTTTTTTACCCGAATTTCCTGGTCCTGCCGGCGCTCCTCGGTGGCATCGTGGATGGCAAAAATAACACCGTACGGTCTGGAGCGGGGCGAAAGAGGGCTGAAGTTCTTTACCCAGGGCCAGAGCATCGGGGAAAACAGCCAGGAATAGGCCACCAGGGGGACGGCCTTGCTTATCCAGATGCGGTCGTTTTCTTCGGACTCCCGTTCGAGGCACTGCTGGCGGGTCACTGCTTCACGGCGCAAGGCTTCGGTATCGGTTTCAAAGGCAGACAGGGGACGGCCAACCAATGCCTCCCGGTAGCCAATTTTGCGGAACAAATTGGCTCCCACCCCGCTGGCGTAGCGGACAATGCCGTTATTGTCGACAAACAACAGCCCGTCCTGCTCCCCAAAGGGCGAGAGGGTTTCCGCGCCGTGCACCTGTCCGTACAACAGCATAGTCTGCAGGCGTTTCAGGGCACGCTGGTATACCTTACTGCGGTGGCGGTGGCGTTCGTACTCAATCAGGTTGGTTACCGCGACCAGGGCGGCGATAACCCGCGGTTTTTTCCGGGCGCTGGTTTCGGGCTGGCGGTAGCTAAAGGGGTTGGGGTAATAGATGGGCCAGGTCTGGCGAATGACCGGTGCACCTTCGCTGATGGTACTGCGGGTCTGTCCCTGGGGAGTGCCGGAAATCAAGGCCCGCAGGACTTCGGGCCGCCTTCGGGCCGTCACAATGACCCCCTCGCGGCCTTTCAGATACACGTGGGCCAAAGAGTGGGGCCGCACGTGGCTGAGCACAATGGCCTCTTTGGCCGACAGCCGGCCATACAGCAGAAAATCGGCCCGGCTCAGGTCGGCCACAATCCGCATCTGCTGTTCAATGGTTTTCAGAAAGGCGATGCTTTCGGCATCCAGGTTCAGGCATTTATGGACAACATCTAGCATGGGACAGTTCCGGTTATCCGGTGGCTACGACTCGCTGGATTGCTGACGCCCCAACGGCGCGGCCAGCAGGTCGGGCTGGCCGTTGAGCAAGTCCAGGGCCGACATCGGTTTTTTGCCCGGCGGCTGGACGGTTACCAGCTCCAGGGCGGCAGAGCCGGTCACGGCAAAAACGGCCCGCTGGTGCCGGAACAGACCGCCCGGCGGCAGGTTGTCCGGCGGGGTCACCTGCGGCGCCGGCCTGACCGCCAGGATTTTGATGGGGCCGCGCGGCCCCTCGGTAAATGCACCGGGCCAGGGGTAAAAGGCGCGCACGTGCCGGTCAATCTCTTCTGCCGGCCATTCCCAGTTGATACGGCCTTCTTCCTTTTTCAGACGCGGGGCCAGCGTGGCCTGACGGTCATCCTGCGGGCGGGGTTGAACAGTGCCGGCCAGCCAGCCGGACAGGGTTTCCAACAGCAATGCCGCACCGACTTCGGCCAGTTCTGCGGTGAGGGACTGGCGGGTGTGGTCCGGGCGGATAGGGACGGCTCGCTGGGCCAGGATAGGGCCGGTATCCAGTCCCTCGTCCATCAGCATAATGGTAATGCCGGTTTCCCTGTCGCCGGCGCGGATAGCCGCGGCCACCGGCGCGGCCCCGCGCCAGCGCGGCAGAAGGGAGGCGTGCACGTTGATACAGCCTTTCGGGGGCAGGTTCAGCACGTCGGCCTGCAGAATCTGGCCGAATGCGGCCACCACAATCACCTCCGGCTGAAATTCGGCCAGTTCGGCCACGGCCTGGGGGGTTTTCAGGGTGGAGGGCTGGAGCACCGGCACGCCGGCGGCCTCGGCCACCAGCTTCACCGGCGATGGGGTCAGCTTCCGGCCCCGGCCGCTGGGCCGGTCGGGCTGGGTAACTACTGCCGCAACTTCATGTTCACTTTTCAGGAGCGCTCTCAAAGTGGGTACAGCAAAATCGGGCGTACCCATAAAGATAATCCGGGCCAAAAATGCCCTCCTTTATGTGCAACTTTTCTAAGGCAAGAAACGTAGTGTATGATAGCATAATCCGCCCGGAATCAGCAATTTTACCGGGATTGTCCTGTTATGGTTGACATATAATTCAAATTTATGATAGAATATAAAGGATTGGGGCACTGGAGACTTTTTCTCCGATGCCAATACGGAGCGGGATTGGGTAAACTTTCCGCCCCCTATCACCCTTCCACCTGCTGTCATCCACTGCCATCACTTCTTCCCCCCTCATCACTTGTACCCAAAAGGGTTTTCCGCCTGCGCCACGGCAACGATGAATACCTGTACCGGGTACAGGTGTAAGGGCGACCGGCGGGGCGTCCCGACGGAAACTGTATTTCCAAAGGAGTCGGACAGTCCCGGTCGGGACGACAACGCGAATGAAAATTTGGTAGCCCCGGCATCCCAATGCCGGGCGGGTCAGGCAACCACCCCGGCGGGCATTGGGATGCCCCGCCTACGGGGTAAACAGCAATTTTCACAGAATCCGGTAAAAGTCAAGGGTCAAATTTGGCGTAGAAAAAATCGAAATCAAGGCAGGGGGCAACGCCCCGCTGCTTATGAA
>RFJV01000769.1 GCA_003694775.1 Chloroflexota bacterium
CCGGCATCCCTATGCCGGGCGAGTCAGTCATCGCCTCGGCGGGCATTGGGATGCCCCGCCTACGGGGTAAACGGCTATTTTCAGGGGAGGCAATCCATTTGTGTTGTATTCGCGGACGGCCAGAAACGTAAAATCCATCCCCGGTTCTGCCGGGACAGGCAAAAATTTGAAACACACCCACACCCTGGCGCTTCATTGACAAGCAGGGATGATTATGTTATAGTTAAATTGTTATGTAATGTTGTTATGTCGCCTTCTGCCGGGAAAGTGTCACCCGTTGGCCGTTGAACCCGCCGCTTATGACCATGTCTGCTTTACAGCGCGTTGAAGAACTGAATATCCTGACCCGGGCCAAGTACCCCATTATTTACATTATCTCCTGGGAGGAGCGCCGCATTGAGGACATGCTTCGCCAGGTGGCCCTGGACCGGCGCAAAAAGCTCTACGGCTGGACACTGACTCACGGCATCGCTCCGCTCGACCTGCTGAACGCGGACCCGGTAGACCCGGCTACCCGCGACCCGCTGGCCGCGCTCGATTTTGTGGCCCGCTCCCAGGAGGCGGCTATCTTTGTGCTCAAGGATTTCCATCCCTACCTGGACGAGTCCAGAGGCGGCCCGGACCAGCCGGTCATCATCCGGCGGCTGAGAGATATTACCAACCAGCTCAAGGAGAGCCGCAAAACCCTGATTATCCTGTCGCCTGTCCTGCAAATCCCTCCGGACATCGAGAAGGACATTACCGTGCTGGATTACTCCTTGCCAACGCTGGAAGAGCTGGAGCTGTCGCTGGAACGGGTGGTGCGGTCGGCCAGGGAAATTGCCGGGGTAAAGCTCAAGATGACCGCCGAAGAGCGGGAGCGGGTGCTCAACGCCGCCCGCGGCCTCACCTGCATCGAGGCGGAGAATGTCTTCGCCAAGAGCCTGGTGATGCGCCGCAAGCTGGACCTGGATGTCATCATCGCCGAAAAGGAGCAGATTATCCGCCGCTCCCAGATTCTGGAATATTACGAGTCGGTGGAGGGGTTTGCCCATATCGGCGGGCTGGGGCTGGTAAAGCAGTGGCTTCGCAAGCGCGGCATCGCCTTTTCCGAAAAGGCCCGGCGTTTTGGCCTGCCGGAACCCAAAGGCCTGCTTCTGCTGGGCGTTCAGGGCGCGGGCAAAAGTTTGCTGGCCAAGGCGGTAGCCAGCCAGTGGCAGTTGCCTTTACTGCGCCTGGACCTGGGCCGGGTTTTCAGCGAACTGGTCGGTTCGTCGGAGCAGAATATCCGCACCGCCCTGCGCCTGGCCGAAAGCGTGGCCCCCTGTGTTCTCTGGCTGGACGAAATCGAGAAGGGGCTGGCCGGTGCATCCGGCTCCGGCAGTTCCGATGCCGGTACGTCGGCGCGGGTGTTCGGCAGTTTGCTCACCTGGATGCAGGAAAAAACCTCGCCGGTGTTCGTCATCGGCACGGCGAACGATATTTCCGCCCTGCCGCCCGAAATCCTGCGCAAGGGCCGCTTCGATGAGATTTTCTTTGTCGACCTGCCCCAGCCGCAGGAGCGCCGCGAAATTTTTGCCATTCATCTGGCTCGCCGCGGCCGCGACCCCCTGGAGTACGACCTGAACCAGCTGGCCCTGGCCTCCGAGGGGTTCAGCGGGGCAGAAATCGAACAGGTGGTTATCGACGCTCTGTACGATGCCTTTGAAGATAACCGCGAAGTTACCAACGAGGACTTACTGCGCAATATCCGGCAGACCATCCCGCTCTCGCAAACTATGGGGCAGAAAATTTCGGCTCTGCGGCAGTGGGCCAAAACTCACGCCCGCCCGGCTTCCGAGCCGCCCCAGCCGCAGCCGCTCCGGCCATTCCAGGAGGCCGGCAACGGCGGACCGTGGTTTCGGGTGGCCGATAGAGATTTGCAGGTGATAGACCCGGCCTGACCACCACTGCAGTCGCTCCGAGGATACCGATGCTGGCAAAAACGTTCAGAGGCCCACACAACCTGTACCGGCGATACCAGGCTTTTCTGGAAAGCACAACAGCTTCCATTGGTCTGGCCTGGCTGGTGGTCGCCGCACTCCGGGCGTTGCCGGTCTACCCGCCAAACTGGACCCTGGTCATTGGCGGCGCGATTGCTCTGGTGGGTATCCGCTGGCCTCTGCTGGCTTTTCTGGCCGCGGTGGGAGTGCTGGCGTACCCGGTTTATACCGTCAATCTTTACCTGGCCGTGCTGTTCCTGGCCGCGGGCCTGCTGGGGGCACGCTGGTTTGCCCATTTTCTGGGCGCCACCGTGCTGACCCTGTCTACGCCTCTGCTGGCCCAATACCACCTGCACTGGCTGGTCCCCATTCTGGGGGGGCTGTGGTGGGGCACCGCGGGTGCGGCCATTGGCGGATTGGCCGCGGTTTGGGGTAAACTGCTGGGCGGTATGGCTGGTCTCAATCCAGACTGGCTGATTCTCAGCGGGCAGGTCCCTTCGGCCCAGGCCATGGTGGTGCGGTTTCAAGGAGCCAATTCGCTCGACACCCTCCTGCTGTTGATTGAGCCGTTTGCCAGCACCCCCGACGTGGTGCTGTACAACCTTCTGCAGGTAGTTGGCTGGATAGTGGCCGGCGGCGTGGTGGGCAGTCTGGCCCAGCGGCGCTGGGTCCGCTACCGCACGCCGTGGTCTATTCTGGTGGTGACCGCCGGCGGCGGGGTCATTATGCTGGCAACCCATCTGGGCCTGCCGTACTGGCTCTACAATGCCCTGACCCCGGAAGCCGTAGCCGCCCTGCAGAACCGGACCGCGCCGCTGTTCTCTCTACTGGTAGTCATCGTGGTGGGGACAACCGTCTTCACTGTGCGCGAGTCGCTCGACCTGCCGGTGGCCCCGCGCCAGAGCATCTGGCGGCGGCGACGGGTGCGGACGCCCGCAGTTCGCCCGGTACGCCCGCCCCGCCGAAAAAAAACGGTGCGAGTGGGAACAGCCAGAAATCCGGACCCTGTACCGGTCCAGGCCCGGCCTGTTTCATCCCTGATTTCTGACCTGCCGGAATGGGAGCCGCCTCAGGATGAATCCGGCCTGATTATGCTTGAAATAGACTGAATGATTTTCGTCGAGGACGAGTGTGAGACTTCATCAGGTTAACCCCGAAAAAGAACAGCTCCGCCGGCGGGTGTCCAGCCGGGGGTTGAACTTTGGCCCCATTGCCACGGCCATTACGGTGGGGGTGGTGGCTCTGTTGCTGGGGGTCACCTTTATTGGGGACTGGCTTCGCGTCCCCCAGGTGGCCGCGGAGGCCTCGCCCAGCCTCATTTCCCCTAATGGCGACCGCTCCCAGGACAGCACCAGCTTCAGCTACACCCTCAATGAGGACGCCCACGTAACGGTAGAGGTCTATAATGAAGCCGGCCGTCTCGTCCGCACCATCCTTGCCGACGAGTTCCAGACCCGCGGCCAGCATGTCGTCCTCTGGAACGGCCTGACCGACCAGGGCCAGGTGGCCCCGGACGGCGTGTACCGCATGCAGGTGACGGCTCGCGGCACCGTGCGTTCCAGCCGGCAGGCGGCTACCGTCACTATCGATACCGTCCCGCCGGCCCTGCGGCTGGTCAACCTGGACGAGGTCAACCGCGTGAACCAGGCCAACATCACCATCGAGGGCCTGACCGACCCCGACGCGGTGGTGCGCCTCCAGGGAGATTTGTCGCTCATCCCGGTCAGCAGTGACGGCACGTTCCGCATCAAGCGCCAGCTTGCCGAAGGCTCCAACATTATCCAGGTGCTGGCAACCGACCCCGCCGGTAACGTCACCACTATTTCCCGCGAAGTCATTCTGGTGACCAAACCGCCGGAGGTGGTCATTACCGACCCGCCCAACGATTTGTGGACCAACGAGGGCGTGATGACCGTATCCGGGACCGCGCCGCCGGAAACCACGGTCAAGATAAACGGCCAGAAGGTGGCCGTCGGGCCAGACGGACAGTTTGCCCATGAGGTGGTCTTGCAGGATGGCGATAACACCATCCGCCTGGAAGCCATCGACGATGTGGGCAATGTGGCCACCCAGGAGCTAATCCTGCACCGGAAGAGTGTCCCGCCCACGCTGGAGCTGAATGTCAGCGACGGGCAGGTCTTTCAGCAGTCGGAAGTCCAGCTAACCGGCAAAACCGAGGCCGGGGCCACGGTGCTGGTCAACGGGCAGGCGGTCACCGTCAGCCCGCTGGGCGAATTCCAGACCACGGTGACCCTGGCCCAGGGGGATAACATCCTTGAGGTTACGGCCCTGGACCAGGCCGGCAACGTGACCAACCGCCAGTACCGGTTGACGTACGACATCCTGCCGCCCGAATCGGAACTGGCCCGCCTTATGCGCAATCTGCCGTCCCTGTCGGGGTACATCGGGCCTATCCTGCTTTCTCTGCCGGTTCTGCTGATTCTGGCCTATTTTATGACCCGCCCGGTCACCCTGGTGGTCTCTGCCGAAAGCGGCAGTTTCCAGCCCGGACTGCCGGACGAGGGGCGGTTCCTGCGCCTGTTTATTGACCTGTCCAGGCCGGCGCGTACAACGGTAACGGTTAAAGACAAACGGGGCAATGTGGTTGCTACCCTGCTTCACCGCCGGCACCGCACCGCGGGTCAGCATCCCGTTTTCTGGGACGGGTACGACGATTTTGGCCGCGTGGCGCCGCCCGGAGAGTACACGGTGGAAGCCACAGCCAGCACCACCGGCGGCACGGTCACCGGAACCCTGCATATCACCGTGGCCGAAGACCCGGCTGTCCACCGCCAGTACCTGCGCCGCACGCCCCAGCAGGACGACTACACCTACCTCCGCTCCGACCGGCGCAGAACGGAACGGCGCCGCGTCCGGCGTCGCTAACGCAGAATATACGAATATACGAATTTACGAATATACGAATGAATGTACGGGCGTATGTGGACCTGCACTTACCGCATATTCGTCCATTCGTCCATTCGTAAATTCTTCCCCCCATTGCCCGCGGTTGCCCGCCGCCGAATTCCGGTGTACAATCCCGGTCTATCGTCCACCGTTTGGGCGGCATACCGTGATGACAACCCGGCCAACCACCCTGAAAACCCGCCTCGATGCTTTTGCCCATGCTCGCTGGATTGGCTATCTGGCGGTTTTAACCGCGGCCGCGTTTTGGGGCACATCGGGCATATTTGTCAAGCTCATTACCCAGTCCAGCGGCATCTCCGCCATTGCCCTGGCCTTCTGGCGCGACCTGACCACCTTTGCCGTTCTGCTGTTGGGAGGGGTAATCTTCAACCCCGCCAAACTTCCCGTCCGGCAGGCCGACCTGCCGTGGCTGGCCGGGATGGGGGCCAGTCTGGGGGCGTTTCACGTGTTCTGGAATCTGGGGGTCATGCTGAACGGAGCGGCCGTAACCACCGTTCAGCAGGCGGCGATGCCGGCCATTGTCACCGTGACCGCCTGGTTTCTGTGGCGCGAGCCGCTGACGTGGCGGAAAATCGGTGCCATTATCCTGACCTTTGCCGGTACGGTGCTGGTATCCGGCGTGGGCGAACTGGAGCAGGTCCCCCTGACCACCGCCGGTCTGCTGGTCGGCTTTGGCGTGCCCCTGTTTTATGCCTTCTGGAGCCTGTTCGGCAAAAAGGCCCGCGGCGATTACGACTCGATGGTAATTCTGACCTATGCTTTTGGCTTTGCCGCCCTGATGCTTTTGCCCCTGCAGTTTTTTACCCCCCAACCGTTTCCCGTGCCCCCTGTGGCTTACGTGTGGTTCTTTTCGCTGATAGCTTTTTCAACCATTATTGCCTTTTTTGCCTACACCTTTGGTCTGGGGCGACTTCCCGCCAGCGTTGCCAGCATCCTGGCGATGTCGGAAATTGCCTTTGTGGGGGTGTACGCCTACCTTCTGCTGGACGAACAGCTCGCCCCGACCCAGATTTTGGGCACGGTGCTGGTAGTGGTGGGGGTGCTTCTGCTCTTCAGACGGCGAAGCAACGCACCGCATAAAGGAGAGTGACGATGAAGCTGGTGACTTATCTTGCGTCCACCGGCCCCCGCCTGGGGGCGCTGGTTGATGGTCAGGTGGTTGACCTGCCGCAGGCGGCCCAGGGCGACCTGCCGGCCGCGATGGCTGAATTTCTGGCTTTGGGAGAAGAGGGCCTGGGCGCGGCCCGCCGCGCCGTAGAATCTGCGCCGGCGTCAGCCGTGGTTGGCCCGGTAGAGGGGGTCAAACTGCTGGCTCCGGTTCCGGCCCCGTCGAAGGTTATCGCCGTGGGGCTGAACTACCGCGACCACTGCGACGAGGTAGGGATGGCTTACCCCAAATCGCCGGTGCTGTTTGCCAAGTTTCCCAGCGCGGTCATTGGGCCGGGGGATGAAATTCGCTGGGACCCGGCCCTGACCCGCCAGGTGGATTACGAGGCCGAACTGGCGGTGGTGATAGGCCGCCGGGCGCGGCGGGTCTCCGTGGAGGAGGCAATGGCTTACGTGGGGGGGTATACCGCCTGCAATGATGTCAGTGCCAGGGATTTGCAGTTTGCCGACCAGCAGTGGGTGCGGGGCAAGTCGCTGGATACTTTCTGCCCCTTGGGGCCGGTGCTGGTAACGCCGGATGAAATTCCCGACCCGCACAATCTGGCGATTAAGTGCGAGCTGAACGGCGTGGTCATGCAGGATTCGCGCACCTCGGAACTGCTGTTCGGCGTGCCGGAGCTGGTTGCCTTCTGCAGTCGGGCGTTCACCCTTCTGCCGGGCGATGTGATTGTGACCGGCACGCCGCCGGGCGTGGGGATGGCCCGGTCGCCGCAGGTCTTTTTGAAGCACGGCGACACGGTTACGGTTGAGGTGGAAGGCATCGGTCGGCTGACCAACCGGTGCGTGGAAGAACAGTAACCTTATCCGGCCTTGTCTATAGCCTGCTGGATTTCGTTCCAGCGGGAGTCGGTGATTCGCCGGCTGGGGCGGGTGTAGTCGCTGTCGCGGTGGTGCAGGGCCGGGAAGGGCCGGGTTGCCGGTCGGGGCGGCGGAATGGGGCGAGACTCGTCAGATTCCGGGCCGCCGGCGTTTTTGGACTTGCTGAACAGGCTGAACAGGCGCATCTTCTTTCTCCTTCTCGATATAGTTGGTGAGTTTGGAAGTTGGGGAGTTTGTACGTTGGAGAGCTGGTAGGTTCTAATCTCCAATCTCTAATCTCCCAATCTCCAATC
>RFJV01000022.1 GCA_003694775.1 Chloroflexota bacterium
AAGTAAGGATGAAGGCAGAAATTATTTTACCACCGATGCCGGGAGAGAAAAATTCGATTGACGATTGACGATTGACGATTGACGATTGGCGATTGGAGATTGGGAGATTAGACAGCTCCTTGCTCCCTCATCCTTCCGCCTTCATCCTTCATCCCTTATCCTTCATCCTTCCGCCTTTACAGCACGCCGGCGCGTTCCATCATCTGGCGGCTAATCTGGTTGTGGCGCTCGATGACAGGGCCGAGTTCAAACGGCAGGAATTCCCCATCTTCCACCACGATGCGCCCGTTGATGACGGACAGCCAGGCCTGAGCCGGGGCGCAGGTGACCAGCGAAGCCACCGGGTCGGCCAGGCCGCCGGCGTGGGTCAGGTCGTCCACCCGGAAAGCGACCAGGTCGGCGGCCTTGCCGGGCGCGAGCGCGGCGATGTCGTCGCGGCGCAGAACCCGCGCTCCTCCCAGGGTTGCCAGCTCCAGGGCCTCGCGAGCCGAGAAGCGGTCGGCGCGGGATTCAAAGCCGGGCCAGCCGACCCGCTGGAGAAGCATAGCCATCCGTGCCTCGCCGAGCATATGGTTGCCGTCGTTGCTGGCCGAGCCGTCCACCCCCAGACCGACCCGCACGCCCTTGTCTACCATGTCCCGCACGGGCGCGATGCCGGAAGCCAGAATCATATTGCTAGACGGGCAGTGGCACACCCCGGTATGGGTGCGGGCCAGCCAGTCCACCTCCGCGGCATTGGGATGCACCATATGGGCAAACCAGACATCCTCACCGGCCCAGTCCACCGACTCGGCGTATTCAATGGGCCGCAGACCGAACATCTCCATACAGAAGCGGTCCTCGTCCTTTGTTTCGGCCAGGTGGGTGTGCAGGTTGACCAGCGGATACTGGCGGGCCAGGGCCGCGGACTCGCGCATCAGGTCGGTGGTCACGCTGAAGGGGGAGCAGGGCGCCACGCCGATGCGGAGCATCGAGAAAGGCTCCGGGTCGTGGAAGGTTTCGATGGCCCGGATGCAGTCCTTGATGATGTCTGCCTCGGAATCGCACACCCGGTCCGGGGGCAGGCCGCCCTTGCTTTCGCCCAGGCTCATACTGCCGCGGGTCGGGTGGAAGCGGACGCCGATTTCCTGCGCCGCCTGGATTTCATCGTCAATTTTACTGCCGTTGGGGTAAAGGTACAGATGGTCGGCCACGGTGGTACAGCCGCTGAGAACCAGCTCCGCCAGCCCCACCTTGGCGCTGACATAGACCGCTTCGGGGGTCAGTTCCGCCCAGATGGGGTAGAGGAACTTGAGCCAGTCGAACAGAATCTTGCCCCCGGCCGTCCCGATGGTGCGGGTGAGGGTCTGGTAGAGATGGTGGTGGCAGTTGACCAGCCCCGGCATAACGACACAGCCGCGGGCATTGATGGTCTTGAAGGCTTTGGATGCAGTGAGTTTGGGCCGGTTCTCCTGCAACCAGGCGTCGAAGGCCGCAGTTGGGCCAACCCAGCTTATCCGGTTGTCTTCAATAAAGACCGCCCCGTCCGGGATTTCGCGGCGGGCGTCGTCCATTGTCACCAGAACATCGGCGTTCTTGACCAGTAAGGCTGTCATTTTGTTATCCCTGGAAAAATTTTTTGATGCGCAGTGGTAGCTGTTCAGCCGTCCACGAATTTTTCACGAATACACGAATGGCCGACGGTAGTCCGTCCGTATATTCGTAGACGGCCTGAGGTGGTAATTCCACCGTATTTTCTGTATGTCTGCGGTGAAATTATAAACCATTCAGATGGATATTCCGTCCAGGTACTGCTGAACAGTGACGGGCAGTGCATAACTCTGCAGAAGAAGGAAGTGGGCCGGGTGGGAGTCGAACCCACACGAGGGTTTAAACCTCGGGGGATTTTAAGTCCCCTGCGTCTGCCTTTCCGCCACCGGCCCACTGGCAGGCTGTCCCAATATTACAACAGCGCGGGCGGTTTGTCAAAGCAGTTTGGGGTAGCTGTTCAGCCGTTCTTGCGGCGGAAGATGATAAAATCCCATACCCACTGCTCCGGGTCGGAGGAGTAGACAAGCGGGACTACCGGCGATACCTGCGTACCGTTGGCGTCGGCCAGGTAGATATTCCAGACGCCATCGCTGAAGGTCCCCGGCTCAAACTTGACATTGCCGAACTTTTTGTAATCGCAGTCCAGGCAGTTGACCACGTCCCAGTTCCAGGTGCTCAGGGCGCTTTCGGCGTGCTGGCCGGAGGGGGTATGGTCGCCGACCACCTTGTAACCGCCAAGGGGAATATTCCCCTCACTGACCACGGCCACGTAGATGGTGATGACGTGGTAGGTGGTCTTCTGGAACACCCGGTTGCCCTGTTCGGCGACGATGAAGGGAAAATCCGGCTGGGCCGGCGCGGGTGGTGCAGAGGCCGCCGGCGCGGCGGATGGCGGGTTCGGCGGCGGTGCGGGCGTGGCGGTCGGTGGCGGCG
>RFJV01000175.1 GCA_003694775.1 Chloroflexota bacterium
CACCCGTACCGCTTCCATCCCCCACCCCGACCGTGCCCTCAGCCCAGCCCGCGGCTATCCTCCCGCCGACCCCCACGCCGGCGGTGGTGGAGCTGGCTTTCCTGTCCGGCCCGGCAGACCGGGCCGCGCTCTACCGGCAGGTCATCCGCGGCAGTCAGCTCTTTGCTCAGGGGAGCATCAACCTGAATGCCCTTGCCGACGCCGGGATAGCCTGGTCCAGGCAGGGACAGATTGCCTTTGCGGCCGCGCCGGAAGGCCACCGCGACCTGTTTGCTGTCCCCGCGGGCGGGGGAACGATTGTCCGGCTGACCGACAGCCCCGGCGATGACATCGAGCCGGCATGGTCGCCGGACGGGCGGCAGATTGCCTTCAGCTCCGGCCGGGCGGGGAATTTTGACCTGTATGTGATGGCCGCGGATGGGAGCAATCTCCGCCGGCTCACCGACAGCCGCGGTTTCGACGAATGGCCGGCCTGGTCGCCGGATGGGCGGCAGATTGCCTTTGTGTCGGACCGGGAGGGCGGCAACGTGGATGTGTACGTCATGTCAGCCGACGGCGGCAATGTTCGCCGGCTGACCCGCCACCCGGCGGATGACTGGCCGGCAAGCTGGTCGCCGGATGGGCGGTGGCTGGTTTTTGCCTCCAACCGGGATGGGAACTGGAATCTCTACGGGGTGTCTGCCGCCGGCGGCGACCCGTTCCGCCTGACCGCAGACCCGGCCAACGAACAGTTTCCGGCCTGGTCGCCGGATGGCCGCTGGATTGCCTTTACCTGGGACGGGAACGGTCAGCGGGATGTTTATCTCCTGCCCGCCGGCACGTCAACCGAAGTCCCTGCTGACCGCTGGCAGGCCGTCGCCACCGGCAAAGCCGACGAAACTTTCCCGGTCTGGATACGATAGTTCAGCCATCCACGAATTTTTCGCGAATTCACGAATAACTAACGTCGCGGCTCATATAGACGCAAAAAGACGGCCCCAGTCTTTGACCCGGCAACGACAGATGCACTTTTTGCAGTGCGTCGCCCTTTATGCTTGAGCAGTTGCCCCCAATCTCCAATCTCTAATCTCCAATCCCCAATCTTCCAATCCGGTACAGCACAATCGAGGGATAGCCGGCCGGGTTGTAGGCCCGGTGAATTTCGACCAGAGTTAAGCCTCTGGCCTGGAGGGCCAGCCGGGCCTCGGTTTCCGACTGCCACGAGGGGAACGCAATCAGGTGGCCCGGTCTGGCTCGCCGGGCCAGGTCCAGGGGCGACTCCCAGAACTGCAGGTCATACGGATAATCGCGCAGGTAAAACCGCCAGTGTGTGCCCAGCCAGCGGTGAAACAGGGTGGTATTGGCCCCGTAGTGTGCCTGCAGAAAGGCCACCGTCTGCTCAATGCCGCGCAGAGCCTGGCTGTGACTGCCCAGCGGATACCGTCCGTAAAAAGCATCCTGCACCGGACGGGCCATTGTCCAGGCCAGAAAGAGCGACAGGCCGACCACATACACCGCATAGCCCATACGCCGCCGCTCCGGCCCGGCCAGCACCCCCGACGCCTGCACCGCCTCCCACGGCAAAAACAGCAGGCGGGCCAGCAGTAGAGCCAGCAAGGGAACCAGTCCCAGCAGATAGCGGTCCCACACCTGGAAAGAAAAGACCGCGTGCCCCAGCAAAAACCCCGCCGCGTACAGCACCAGTAGGGGCGACCCTATGGGGTCGCCCAACCGCGTCTCCCCCTGGTCGCCCGGCCGGCCGCGGGCGCGAAAATATCTCCATCCGGCGCCCCCCACCAGCACCGGCAGACCGGCGGCAAACAGCCAGACCAGCACCGGCGACCCGGCCGCGTACCCCAGCAAGGCCAGGAAATCGTGCAATCGCTCCCCCACCGCGCCGGTTTCCAGCGACAGTCCCCCGTAATTGATGGCGCTCAACTGCCAGTAACCGGGAGACTGGTGGCGAGCCGCGTCCCAGGCCAGGGCCGCGGCCTGCACCGCCGCCAGTCCAGCCGTGTACCGGACTGCCCCCCAGCCGGTCTGCCGGGGGGTCATCCGCGGCAGGTAAACTGCCGCGGCCAGCGCCAGCGGAAGCGGAGCAAAAAGGAGTCCCTGCTGTTTGGTCGCCGCGGCCAGGCCCAGCCAGACCCCGGCCCGGCCCAACCGTCCTTCCACCGCGGCCGCACATCCGGCCAGCACCAGCGCAGTCAGCAGGGGGTCGGTCAGGGCGGTGGGGGCAAACATCACCGTAAAGGGCGACAGCGCGGTCAGCCAGGCGGCCAGCAGACCCACATCCGGGCCGTAGAGCCGCCGGCCCAGCCGGAAGGTCAGGCCGACCGTCGCCATCGTTGCCAGCAGGGAGGGCAGACGGGCCGCGGTCTCCGACGGCCCCAGCAGGCGCAGAGCCGCGGCCAGGGTGTACAGAAACAGCGGCGGCTTGTCGATGGGTGTCTCTGCCAGCCATACATTCTGCCCGGAAGCAATCAGCCAGGCCCAACGCGCGTACAGGGCCTCGTCGTGGTGAAACGGCAGGTCGGCCAGCAGATTCAGCGACAGCAGGACCGGGACCAGCATTGCCAGAAGCAGGGCCGCAGTTTGCCATTGGTTTGGTTGCCGTTCGATGGGGTGTCCGTTCACGGCCAGAATTTTACCACCAGACGGCAGGTCGGGCGAAAACCGATACCCCCCCTGGCAACTTGACTCCTGGCAAGAGGGGCCTACCATACAGCAGACAAAATGGATTTCTGAAACCAGCCTGCCGCAGGCCATTGACCGCATCTGGACGGCGAGAAAAGGAGTTGAAAAGATGGTTACGCTCAGAATTCCCAAATTCTTGCTGAACCTGATGATAAGCATCAGAGCGGTGCTCCTCACCCTTATCCTGCTTGAACTGGGAGCCAGAATCTGGCTGAACCATTTTGCCTCGCCCGAAGACTATATCCGCTACGCCCTGTACACGGATATTGACCCCTCGGCGTTCCGCTGGACCGGGCATCATTACCTGAACTACTACCCGTCACCCAACTACCACAAGGATGGAACCGTTCACAATTCTCTGGGATACCGGGGGGACGAATTTTCCATTGAAAAACCGGCAGGTGTTTTCCGTATCGTGGCCCTGGGCGGGTCAACAGTTTATACCGAGAAGGTCAAAGACAATACCCAAACTTTTACCGCCCAGCTGGAGTCGATACTGCGCCGGCAGTATGGCTACACGAATATACAGGTCATCAACGCCGGTGTTCCGGGCTATACTTCGTGGGAAAGTCTCATCAATCTGGAATTTCGCGTCCTGGACCTCCAGCCAGACCTGATTATCATCTACCAGAACACCAATGATGTGACCGCCCGGCTGGTCGACCCGCAGGCTTACCGCGGCGACAATTCCGGCTATCGCAAGCAGTGGTCCGCCCCACCGGTGCCGTGGTGGGAGCACAGCACCTTGCTCAGGATTGTTGGCCGCCGGCAAGACTGGTCCGAGCAGATACGCCTGCGGGATATGGTAGAAGCGCCAACCACCATCAACCGGTCCGGTGGAGACCCGTATGCCGCCCTCCAGCAGAATAAGCCGGTTTACTTTGAACGCAATCTGCGCAATATGATAGCCGTTGCCCGCGAGAATGGTGTCGCCGTGATGCTGGCAACGTGGGCCTATGCGCCCGGCTTTGATGACTATGCCGATAGAGACTATTACCAGCAGGCCTTCGCAGAACAGAACGACATCATCCGCCATCTGGGCCAGACCCATCACGTCCCGGTATTTGATTTTGCCGCCCAGATGCCGCAAGACAAACGGTACTGGGCCGATGGCCGGCACGTCAACGAAGCCGGCGCCCGGCTCAAAGCGGAACTTTTTGCCGCCTTTATCGACCAGGCCGGTCTGATTTCAGCCTCTCCCCAACCCTCTGCCGGCCCGTGATGGCAGATTGGCTTTGTCAACCGTCCGCCTTGCCGGTATAATCACAGCAGAAAGTGAGGCACAGGGGAAAATCTAACCGCCGAGGACGCAGAGGGAACAGAGTGGCAGGGTGGCAAGGTGCCAGGCCACCGTACTGCTTACTTTCCAACCTGCGCACCCCGCGGTAAAATCTTTGTGTTTTCAGCCAGTCGACTATGCCAGACTCAAACGGACGCCCCAAAGACTCGGAAATTCAGGCCGCTTCCGGGCCGCCAGACCCGGAACTGGACTCTCTGGTCGCGCCCCAGGGCTACGACCCCGACCTGGTGGATGAAATTGTCAACCTGGAAACGCCGGCCCAACAGCGACGCAAGGCCATCAAGTTTCTGCTGTACTCCATCCTCTTTCTGGCCCTGGTTTTCTGGTTCTGCACCCCGGCCAATCTGGTAGTGCCGGAACTCAGCCCAATGCCCTACGGTATCGACCAGCGCCCCACCCCACCCCCCAACAAATTCCTGGAAGATGCCATCCCCCGGCAGGTCGGCGACTTCAGGCTGGTCGACCTGCAGAAAAAGCGGGTCTACGAAGACCCGTACATCGGCGCGCTGACCATCCAGGCCACCTACACCGACAGCCAGGGCAACCCGGCCACGGTGGTGGTCATCCAGGCCGAATCCTACATCAACGCCCGGCGGTACCTGGAAAACTACAAGCGTCTCATCCACGAACAGGCCACCGTTACCGAGTGGCAGGAGCGGCTGTACATCGAAGACAACTTCATCCGCTGGGCCGCCCCCGACTTTGCCGAACGCGCCTACGGCCTGGCCTGGAACAACGACCGCTACTTCATCGCCGTCACCTCACCGATTCGGGCCGCCCAGGAGGCCCTGGCAAAAGATTTTCCCTACTGAGGCCGGGTCAACCGTTTTTTGACGGTAACTGCTCAGCCATCCACGAATAGAATACGATGCAGTCGAGACGACTGCGTCCCCGGTCATTTTTTCGTCAATCAGACGTAGAACGTAACCCGTAAGAACAGAAAATTACGGATTACGATTTACGTTTTACGTGAGGTGGTGGGAATTGATGACACTTTACCGGATTTTTCTCTTGTCCTGAGCAGTTACTTTTGACGATTGCTCCGGGCATTGGTAGAATGAATCTATGCGGCTCGTCGAATTTCGTCAGATACCGACGGAGATATGAAGCATGGCGCAAACAGAAATAACGACCCCTTCCAATATCGTAGAACGAAATATCGCGTTGGCTAAAGAAATTATGCGGTATCTGCTCAACAACCCGCAGGCATTCCGTTCCTTGCCGGACAAATTTGAACTGGTCATCTTGCCGGAAGATGACCCAGAAATACGTTTGTACAATCTGGAGCTTTTAGACCGGTACGAGAGTGAAGGTAAGGCCATAGTCTTTGCCCGAATAAAAACAGGCAAAGAAAGCAGTATCCGGCAAAACATACCGGATTTGTATGCACCAGTCGCAATAAACTAACCGGTAAATATATCTTGCCGCTCGTTTCAAAACAGCAATGAAAGAGGGTTAGCTATGACCAGGGAAAACGTTGAGGTATCGGTAACATTGCCTCGGGTCTTATGGGAACAACTGCTCCAGTGGGCACAAATGGAAAAAGAAGACCAGACAGCACTGCTTATCCGGGCTATAGAGCAGTTCCTACAGCAGGAAGCAAACAGATTGGCTTTAGCAGAACGCCTGCAGCATGAGTGTGAAGAATTGGCGATGATGGAATTTGACGATGTCGGGACTGAAGATGAATGGCTCATCGTCCAGAACGAGGCGCTGGCACAAGCGGAAAATGATTTGAGGTAGTCACCGATGCAAATACGTCGAGGGGATGTGTTCTTTTGCAATCTTGACCCGACCTTTGGACACGAACAACGGGGAACACGCCCCGTCGTAGTTTTGCAAAACGATATTGCTAATGATAAGCTAAACACAGTTATGGTTGCCCCGCTGACTTCAAATCTTAAAGCAAAGGGGTATCTGCTGACAGTCTTTGTGGAAGCAAAACACAGTGGTTTGCCCAAAGACTCTGTAATTTTGCTTTTCCAAATTCGCACCATTGACAAGCGACGATTAGAACGCAAGATAACTCATCTGGACGATACAATAATGAAGCAAGTAGACCGGGCCATTCATATAGCGTTTGCCCTATAACCCCCTGTCAACCGTATTCCCATCAACTTCTCCGGTACAGGATTTCCCCTACTGAGGCTCTCTTCAATGTCCAAACAGCAAATTGCCGGCGTCTTTGCCCCACTCAGCATCATCCTGCTGACCCTGCTCTTCTTCTGGAAAATCCTGCTCACCAACCTGATTCTGGTGGGCGTGGACGTTTTTCTCTACTTCTATCCCTACAAAGCCTACGCCGCTCAGGCCCTGCGGCAGGGCCGGCTTCCCCTGTGGAATCCCCACCTTTTTATGGGCGCGCCCCTGCTGGCAAACAGTCAGGTGGGGGTGCTCTATCCGCTCAACTGGCCCCTGGTCTGGCTCGACCCGCCGCGGCAGGTGGCCTGGTCCATCGGCCTGCACGTGGCCCTGGCCGGCCTGCTGATGCTGACCTACACCCGCCGCAGTCTCCATCTTGGCCGGCTGGCCAGCCTGACCGCGGCTGTCCTGTTTGCCTTTGGCGGCTACCTGACTGCGCAGGTCGAGCACATCAACCAGCTCAACGCCGCGGCCTGGCTTCCCCTTCTGTTTTTGCTGTACGATGCCAGCCTGACCCCCTCCCGTCGGCGAACCGCCCTCTCCCTGCTGGCCCTGGTCATTGCCCTGACCCTGCTGGCCGGCCACACCCAGACCGTGTACATCTCCCTGTTTGGGCTGGGGCTGTACGCCCTCTGGCGCGGCCTGTTCGACGCGGCGGCCAACGGCCCCCACCCCTGGCGCGCCCGGCTGACCGCGCTGGCGGCCCATCTCTGGCCCCTGGCCCTGGCCTCCCTTCTGGCCGCGGGACTGGCCGCGGTCCAGCTTCTGCCGACCGCGGAGCTGTCGGCCCTGTCTATCCGCAGTGAAGGGCTGACCTACCGGCAGGTCGTCTCTTTCAGCCTGCGGCCCACCGTTCTGCACTATGCCCTCCTGCCGCCGTTCAACCTGGACCTGTCCCAAACTCTGGGACAGGCTTTCAGCGAGTGGGTCGCCTTTACCGGCATCTCCGGCCTGGCCCTGGCCCTGCTGGGCGGCTTGCAAGCCGTCTGGCGGCCTGCCCCGCGGCGGTATCTCTTTCTGGCCTTCACGGGCCTGGTGCTGAGCCTGGGGATGTTCACCGGCCCGCTCTACCTGGCCCTGTACAGCCTGGTGCCCGGCTTTGGCCTGTTCCGCGTCCCGGCCCGCTGGCTCCTGCTCTACGCCTTTGCCGTCCCCATCCTGGCCGGCTATGGCCTGGACGCCCTCCGGGCCGGGCAGGTCGCCCGGCAGTTGGCCGAAACCCGCCGCTGGCTGGTCGCCCGGCGCTGGCGACTGCCGCTCTACCTGGGACTGCCCGTGCTGGGGCTGGTCGCCCTGATTGGCTGGAAAACCCCGCCCCTGCCTACCCTGGCCAGCTGGGCCGTGCTGGCTGTTGTTACTGCCCTCCTCCTCGCCGCGGCAGTGCGCCGCCCGGCCTCCGCGGTCACAGGACTGCTCCCCGGCCTTCTGCTGGTCGAACTGTTCTGGGCCGGGCAGAGCCTCAACTACAACCACCCCACCGCGCCCCAGGCCTACACTTCTATGCGAAATTCTATCGCCTTCCTGCGGGCTGTTGACCCGCCCGACCGTGCCGCCGCGCCGCCGGGCCGCTTCCTCAGCCTGTCCGGCATTGCCTACGACCCCGGCGACCTGGCCGACCTCCAGCAGATTTTCGGCGACCACCTGCCGGAGCGGGCCGTGTACGATTTGATTGTGGCCGCCAAAGAAAAAGAGGTGCTCTTTTTCAACCTGCCGCTGGTGTACGGCCTGCACAGTGTGGACGGCTACGACGGCGGTATTCTCCCCCTGCGCCGCTTTCTCACCCTCCAGCGGCTGTTCCTGCCGCCCGATGACCTGTCGCCGGATGGGCGTCTGCGGGAAAAGCTAAAATTCACCCCGCCGGGCCGCCTGCTGGCCCTGCTCAACACCCGCTGGATTATCACCGACAAGCAGTTTGATGTGTGGATTGACCACATTTTTTACGACCTGCAGTTCCCGGCCCGGCTGGCGGGCGGCCAGCAGGTCAGCACCGCCGACATCCCGGACTTTCCGGCAGACGCCATTGGGCTGGTGTCTCATCTGGAGGGCGGGACAGACATCCCCGCCGGCGCAACCGTGGCCGAACTGACCGCCACCTTCGCCGATGGCGAGAGTCAGACCTTCACCCTGCAGGCCGGCCGCGACACTGCCGAGGGGCAGTACACCCCCGCGGCGCGCCACCCACAGGCGCGGGTCGGCGTAAACTGGCCCTACCACGCCCGCGGGGTAGATTACGTCACCGTTCTGCCGCTGGACCGCCCGCGCCGCCTGACCGGTCTCACCGTCACCGGGTCGCCGCCGGCAGGTGTGTTTGTTCTGCGCGGGCTGACCCTCATCAACCGGCCCACCACCACGGGACGGACGGTCCTCCTGAGCACCGAGGGGCGCTACCGGCAGGTGCACTCCGGAGACGTGAAGATTTACGAGAATCTGGACGTTCTGCCGCGGGCCTACATTGTGCACCAGGCCCAAATTGTCAGCAACGACGAAGCGGCCATCGCCGCCCTCACCGACCCCGCTTTTGTGCCGGGGCAGTCGCTGGTGCGGGTGGCCCGGCCCGGCGAGGCGCCGGGCGTAGAAACGCGGGGCCACCCCTCCCCCACCGACCGGGCCGAATTCCTCCGCTACCGCCCGGAAGAAGTGGTCATCCGGGCACGGCTGGACAGCCCCGGCTGGCTGGTTCTGTCGGACACCGCCTATCCGGGCTGGCAGGTCTGGGTGGACAGCCGCCCGGCAGAGATACTGACCGCCAACCTGATGTTCCGGGCGGTGGCCTTGCCCCCCGGCGAACACACCATCACCTTCCGGTACACCCCCCGGTCGCTCAAAATGGGGGGCTGGATTTCCGGACTGACCCTGCTGGGGCTGGTGCTGTATACCGTGGCCCGGTACAGGGTATTGGGGGCACAATAAAACCGATGATACCGGGAGTCAAAGTCAAAATTGGTAAAATTCTTTATCCGGATACAAAGGTCAAGTAATTAGTGGAAAATTAAACAGAAATTGGAGGTTTTATGGATAAGCTGAAACGGTGGTGGTTCAATGGTCTTTCCAGATGGGTGAAGTTTGTCTTTTTGGTGTTGCTTGCTAACGGTCTGCCGGCATTCATTATTTTGATGACATTGCCTGGCCTGACCGATATCCTCTTTGTCTGGACTATCAAACCCGAAATAAATGCCCGGTTAGTCGGTGTGATGTACGGTAATGCTTTGCTCCTGATTGGCTTTGGTATTGTCCAAACTGAATGGTCGCGCGTCCGCATTATCATGGTGGTCATCACACTTTTTTCCATTCTGGCAACTATACTGACATTTTTTTACCTGAAACCTTTCCTGGCGCATCCCTGGTACCATCTGGCCTACTGGTTGGTTATGTACCTGGTGTTGTTCTTTGTTGCGCCATATGTTTTTCTGACCCATGAGAAAAGATACGGCGGACGACTGCCTGTTCAGGTTCCGCTGAATAACGCAGCCCGGCTGGTAGCGGGGATATCCCTGCTCATCAGCCTGGTATGTGGCCTGGGCCTCATCTTCAAAGTGGATGTTGTCAACCAATTTTGGCCCTGGACTCTTCCTCCGCTGGTTGGCGGACTAATCGGTGTGCTCCTCATCACACATACGGCGGCATATACCTGGGCCTTGTGGGATGGCGACTGGCTGCGGGTGCGCCCCATTTACTGGCAAGCGCCCATCACCGGTTTGCTGTTCTTGCTCCTGCCGTTGGTCCATCCGAACGACCTGCGCCCAGACCCGGGCGCGGCTTTGGTGCTCTACTATTCTCTAGGCGGATTGGTCGCACTCACCAATTTGGGTATCATTCTGGGGTATCGTAAAGCCGAGAAAGCGTTTTCTAATGGACAATAAAGATTCTCGCGCCGCCATACATCTGGATGTGTTTGGCCTGTTCCTGGCCGGATTGAACAACACCTTCCTGGCACTGTTGGTCGCTGTATTCATCCATGGCCCTGGCACTGCGCCAAGCCAGCCAGAACTGTTGCTACGCGCAAGCTGGATTGCCGACCACTCCCTGCTCTGGAAGGCCGGCTGGCTCTTCTGGTTTGCCCCTACACTGAGTTTTTCCTGGAGTTACTACGCACTTGGCCGTCATTTGGACTCTGCTCGTCAGTGGCGCAACCTGGCAGTCGGGGTAGCCCTAATCGCCGCGGCTGTCGATATCGTTGGTGTGCTCGTTAATCTGACCGTCTTGCCGGAATTAGCACGTCAGCTGGCGGACACAATAGCCAGCCCGGATCCGACGTTACAGATTGTCTTTCTTTCAATGGAAAAGATAGCCAACAACCTGACTAATGTCGGTGGATTTGGCCTATACTCATTGGCCGGTATTCTACTTCTGCCAGCCATCTTTGCTACTCCACGTTACCCTCGCTGGCTGACCTGGCTGGCTGTGGTGGAGTGGAGCATCTCTATCATTGCTACCGGCCTGCTTATATTGGCCCCCAACCTGGCGACTGGCCCGTTGGTCGTCAGTTTTGTTCTCTACGCTCCCTGGGTATGGGGCAGTGCCATATGGTTGCTACGCAGGTAGCCCCGACCCGTAGAGGCGAATAATTATTCGCCTCTACGGAAATCGTATTTTCAGGACGTAGGGGCGCCCCCCCTTGTGGTCACCGGTAAGCAGGACGACTGCTAACAGGTGTCCTACATCTTCAGGGGAGACAATCCATTCGTGAATTCGTGTTGTATTCGCGGACGGCCAGAAACGCAAAAGCCGTCTCCTGCTCTGCCACTGAACTTGACTGCACAGCACATTTGTGCTAATTTGTTATTATGACGACCCGCCCCATTGCTCTGTCACCAACCGAAGCCCAGACCCTGGTGCGCTGTCCGCTCCATTTCCACTTTCTGCTCCAGAGTCCACCGGAGCCGCCGGACCTGCTCGACGCGGCGGTGCGGAGCGCTGTTCGCCGCCTGCATGCCGCCGGCGGCCCGGCCCGTCTGCCCCTGGACGACCTGCTCCAGCCGCTCGACCTGCCCGCGGCCCGGCAGATGGTCACCCGCTACTACCACCGCCTGGAGCAGGACTGGCCCCGCCTCATCGCCGCCACCGAACCGATGGAACTGCCCATCAAGCTGGGCGGCATTCTGGTTCACTTCCACGAAGTCATCGACCGGGTCGACTTTACCTCTGATGGCGGCATCCTGACCATCATCTTCCACACCGGCCCCGGCCCCCTCCCCGACCCCGAAGACCTGCGCCGCAGTCCGGCCATCGCCGTTTACCACGCCCTGACCGCGGCCACCTACCCCACCCGCCGGCCTGTCCGCATCCAGAAATGGTGGCTGGCCCTGGACCAGACCGTCACCGTGGAGCTGAGCCGGGAAGAATACCTCCAGCACCTGGCGGACCTGCGCCAGGCCGTACACGCCCTGGTGCGCGGCGAAGTCGTCGCCCGGCCCGGCCTGCACTGCGAACAGTGCCCCTTCCAATACGACGGTTGTCCCGTCTACGGGCCGGACAGCCCCGATTTTGACCCTGACGCCCCCCGTGGTAAGATTCCCCCTCGTCAATGGATTTTCAGGTTAGGAGATTAGAGATTGGGGAATGGAGATTAGAGATTGGGGATTAGAGATTGGAGATTGGGGATTGGAGATTGGAGATTAGGGATTGGAGATTGGAGATTGGGGATTGGGGATTAATCATACCAAACTCTCTAACTCCCCAACTCACCAACTCACAAACTCACTCACTCCCCAACTCACCAACTCACAAACTCACTCACTCCCCAACTCTCTAACTCACCAACTCACCATGAACCGTAGAGACTTCATCAAAGGTTTTGGCTATCTGGGTCTGCTGGCCTTTCTGCAGGCCTGCCGGTTGACCGAACTGGGACAAAGCGGCGTGTCGCGGGTCTCCACCTCCATCCCGACCAGCACCCCCCTGCCCACCTTTACCCCGACCACCCCACCCACACCGCTGGCCCTCTCCGGCGCAGAACCGGCACCGACCGCCACCGTGCCGCCAACCGCAACGGCCTCTCCCACCGACGCCATCCCCCCGACCGGCACCCCGTCCGAAACCGGCCCCACCCCTATCC
>RFJV01000770.1 GCA_003694775.1 Chloroflexota bacterium
CCCCACCGCCACCCGTACCCCAACACCCAGCCGCACACCCACACCCAGCCCAACCCCTACCCCCGGCCCCGATGCCCCGTTCGGCGTGGCTCAATCGGTTCCGGTTTGCGATACCACTAACGGAGGATTGCTCAGAATCTACGTCCGTGATAGACTGGGGACAGGAGTACCCGGCGTAGAAATCGAAATCAGTTGGGCCAAAGGGCAGGAACGAATCTTTACCGGGTTCAAACCAGACATCGACCCCGGCTACGCCGACTTCCGGCTCACCCCCAACGAAACATACCGGGTACGGCTGGTCGGCGTCAACACCAGCCCACCCGACCCGGAAATCCGGATTGAACCGGACAAAATCTGCCCGGCCCTGCCCAAAGATGTTGACCCATCCTGGCAGATAGTATTTCAGCAAGGCATAACCCGTTAACCGCCGCCCCGGTGGGAACCTGTCCGAACAGACAGCCGGCGCGGCAGGTCAGACAAAAACAGCATCTCGCTTTATTCGACGCCAGAGGAAAGAAGGAAGGATTACTTTGAAAGAAGAGTTTATCAGCAACGCACCGCTTTTTGCCGAACTCACCCCGGACGAACAGCGCATCATCGGCAAACATCTGCGCCTGGAAGCATACCAGGCCGGCGAGGCGCTGTTTGTGCAGGGCGGCGACAGCGATACCCTCTACCTCATCAAGGAAGGCTGGGTCAAGCTGACCACCAACGGCGGCGCCGTAGTTGCCAGCCTGGGCGCGGGTAGTCTGGTGGGTGAAGCCGATTTTCTCAGCGGCGAACCGCACACTATGTCGGCCCAGGCCGCCGGCCCGGTGTCTGCCTGGGCTTTGGACAGCACCGAACTGCGCGACATCCTCCGCCAGCGGCCCGAAATCGGCCTCAAACTGGGCCTGGCTTTTGGCGGCGCGGTGGCCCAGTACTGGCCCGTTCTGTTCGACCTGCTGGCCGACAACCCGCTCCTCAAACCGCTATCGCAACGGGAGCAGGAACTCCTCATCCAGCGGCTCACCCCCCGCCGGTACGCCCCCAACGATACCATCTACCGCAGTGGCGACACGCCCACCGGCATCTACTTTGTTGACCAGGGGGCCATCCGCCTGCTGGGCGACTCCGACGACGATGACTTTTCCGAGCTTGGCCCCGGCTCTGCCTTTGGCGAAATGGCCGTCATCTCCGGCAAAGCCCACTCCAACACGGCCCAGGCGGCCCAGGAATCGGTGGTCTGGCGGCTCAGCCCGGCAGATTTTGCCGACCTGACCGCGGCCCATCCGTCCATCAAAACCAACCTGAGCCGCAGTCTGCGGGCCAGCCTCACCGCCGCCGACCGGGCCCACGCGGTGACCATCCTCAAATCCATCCACCTCTTTGCCGACCTGCCGTCAGAGGCACTGGACCATATCGCCCGTCTGCTCCTGCTCCGGCACGTGCCCGCCGGCGAGCTGGTCTTCAGCCACGGCGACCCCGGCGACGCGATGTACATCGTAGACACCGGAACCATCGAAGCCATCTCCGACTCACCCGACCGGCCGCGGGAAGTCGTAGCCACCTTTGCCGAAGGCGACTTCTTTGGCGAAACCGCCCTGCTTATCGGCAAAACCCGCTCCTTTACCGCTTACGCAGTGCAGGATACCAACCTGTGGTGCCTGTACCGCACCGATTTCGACCACCTGCTGGTCAAATATCCCCAGCTCAGCGCGGCCCTCAGCCGTGCCCTGCGCGACCGTCTGGGCGCGTTTGGCGACTACTCTACCGAACCGCACCTCAAAAAGATTGCCCGTCTGGGCGGCCTGTCGCGCGCCCAACTGGATGACCTGTCGACCCGCCTCCAGCCCCGCCGCTACCAGGCCGGGAGCACCATCTACCAGGAAGGCCGGGCCGGCAGTGAAATGTACTTCATCGAGCAGGGCCAGGTGGAGCAGTGGGCCAACACCATGCGCGGCCCGGTTCTGCTGGAAACCCTGGAAGCCGGCGACTTCTTCGGCGAAATTGCCCTCCTCTCCGGCAAGGGGCACCCCACCACGGCCTACGCGGTGGTAGAAACCGAAGTCTGGGCCTTAACCAAAACCGATTTTGAAGACTACCTGAACCGCTACCCGGCCCTCGGCCTGACCTTCAGCCGTATTTTGAGCGAACGGCTGGAAGAGATTATGAACCGTCTGCGGGGCAGTGCACCCCAGCGAGGACTGCCTCCGCCTGCCGGTACGGGAGCTTACGTACCGCCATCCCGGCCCACCCCGCCAGCACCACCAACCGTAGCCATGCCGCCGGTTCCGGTGCGCCCTGTGCGGCCAGCCGGGCCGTCTCTGCCGCCGCCGGGTTATTCGCGGCCCGCGCCGCCGGTTCAGCCGTATGCCCGGCCTACCATGCCTGTACCGCCAGCCGGCCCACCCCGGCCGGAAGCCGCTCCGCCGCGGCCATCCGGCCCGTCCCAGCCACCGGCAGAACGGAAAAAAGGAAAGAAAGCCAAAAAACGGAAAAAGGTCACCCGGTCTGCCCCGGTTCCGCCGCAGGCCGCGGCCACCACATCAAAGCCGGCTCCTTCTGCCGGCGCGGCCGCGGACAGCGGGTCGAGCAAACCCCAAAAGCCGCGCAAACCACGGGTCAAATCTCGCCGCAAAATTCAGCGGGATGTGGGCGGCTTTGCCGTCTGGTTTGCCCAGCGCAGTCTGGGAGCCAAACTGCGGTTGCTGGCAATCTTGCTGTTCATCATCTGGCTGTGCGGCATTGTGGCCCCGTCGTTCCTTATCCAGGCCCTGGCCGCCTCCTTTGAGGACAACGGCGCCCTGCCCGGCGACAACCGCAGTGTTGTCGAACAGGTTCGCGAAGACGGCGCGGTCGGCGCGGTGGCGGTTCTGCCGTTTGTAGAAACGGCCACCCCCACCTTTACCCCGTCTCCAACTTTTACCCCGTCTCCAACCTTTACCGCAACCCCAACCGAAACGCCCATTCCCACCAGCACCCCTACGCCGACCAACACCCCTACCCCTACCGACACGCCGACCCCGGTCTTCACCCCAACCC
>RFJV01000176.1 GCA_003694775.1 Chloroflexota bacterium
CCCCTTTTTTTCTGTCGCGCCCTTTGTGTTCTGTTTGACGCGGCGGGTGAAAAATGCTATAATTGCAACAAATAATGCATATTAGTGGGCTCCACACAGTCCAGGCTAAATTCAGCCCCCCTCAATAAAAATTTAGATTTCCAGTCTTACGGACAACCGATTTTGCCCGTAGTCCAATGATGGCGCTGGTCGACTGTGCCCCTACTGAAGGTGAAGTTTGAAACGCGGTATCAACGCTTGAATACGCATCTCTGATTTGCGGTAAACTTATCGGCAAAAAGCAATAATCCATCCAGGCAAAATTCAGAAATAATTCAGGTTAAACCCCATAATTGAGTTGATATAACCGGCTGGTTGTCGCGGTAGTGATAGAACTGGCGGTACTTGGCTGGCTGTTCCCCAACCAACAACCGGGTACACCCCCAAATACAGAAGAAGAGCCTTTGGGCGGTTGCCCCGAACATCGGCGTGTCCCGTTGAACAGATAAAACAAACGACATCATTGTCTTTGTTCTGCATTGACCAGCCGACCTGACTGAAGCTACCGTCCGGCAACCCGTTATCGGCCAGAGAGACAGTCTGCCCAAATGTCTCTCTGGCGCTTCCCCAAATGATTTACAAACAAGGATAAATCCAAGGCGTTTACTCCAGCACTGAACCACTGCCAATCTCACAAAAAAGAAAAACCAACTGTTAACCTTCGGGAGTTTTTACGATGAACATTGCTGAATTAGAAAATAAAACACTGGAAGAACTGCGTGCCCACGCCAAAGAACTGGGCATCTCCGGCTACAGCCGGTCCAAAAAAAGCGACCTGATTCTCAAAATACTTAAAGCCAATGCCGAGGCGCAGGGGTATATTTTTGGCGGCGGCGTTCTGGAAATTGTTCAGGATGGTATCGGGTTCCTGCGCTCGGTAGACCTTTTGCCCGGTCCTGAGGATATCTATGTTTCCCAGAGCCAGATTCGCCGTTTTGGACTGCGCACCGGCGATATGGTGGTAGGACAGGTGCGTCCCCCAAAGGATACTGAAAAATACTACGGCCTTCTGCGGGTGGAGGCGGTCAACGGGCTGGACCCGGAAGTCGCCAAGCGGCGGCCCATCTTTGAGCGGATGACCCCCATTTTCCCCAAAGAACAGCTAAAGCTGGAGACCCGCCGCGATATTCTGGCGACCCGCCTGCTGGACATGCTTGCTCCGATTGGCCGCGGCCAGCGCGGCCTGATTGTATCGCCGCCCAAGGCCGGTAAAACCACCATCCTGAAGCAGATTGCCAACGGCATCAGCGCCAACTACCAGGACATCCACATGATGGTGGTGCTCATTGGCGAGCGCCCGGAAGAGGTCACCGATATGGACCGCTCCGTGGACGCCGAGGTGATGGCCGCCACCTTCGACGACCCGGAAAGCGCGCAAACGCGGGTCGCCGAAATGGCCCTGGCCAAGGCCAAACGGCTGGTCGAAGGCGGAAAAGACGTGGTCATCCTGATGGACTCCATCACCCGCCTGGCCCGGGCCTACAACCTGGTGGTCCCCCCCAGCGGGCGCACCCTCTCCGGCGGCATCGACCCGGCCGCGCTTTACCCGCCCAAGCGGTTCTTCGGCGCGGCCCGCAACCTGGAAGAAGGCGGCAGTCTGACCATCATCGCTACCTGCCTGGTAGACACCGGAAGCCGTATGGACGATGTGATTTACGAAGAGTTCAAGGGAACCGGCAATATGGAGCTTCACCTCAGCCGCAAGCTGGCCGAACGCCGCTTCTTCCCGGCGATTGATATTGAAAAATCCAGCACCCGCCGCGAGGACCTGCTCCTGCCGCCGGAACAGCTCCAGCGCGTCTGGACACTTCGCCGGATGATTTCGGCGGTCGGAGGCGGGCCGGAAGCCACAGAAATGATTCTGGAGCGCCTGCCCAAAACCGCCAACAACGAGGAATTCCTGGCCACCCTCAACAAGGAAATCTACTGATACCCCAACACCGGGCAGAAGGGATTTGACTCCTGAATTATCGTCGGCTAAGATTAGGGGACTAAGGCGTAGGGGGAAATACTCTCGCCCTATCGCCCTATCGCCCTATCGCACTATCGTAATATCGCACTATCGCCCTATCGCACTATCGTAATATCGCACTATCGTAATATCGCACTATTTATGGCTCAATCTGCTGACTCCAACATTCCCCAGGAACATCCGGCCCCGGCCCAGCCGCCGGGGTGGATAGACCTGTTTATCCGGTTCAGCCTCGCCCCGGGGCAAGTCGCCCTGGCCCTGCCGCAACAGCTTGAGCAGTTGGCCCGGCAACCAGACCGGCTCGACCTGAGACTATCGCACGGGGTGGTCATCCTGGTTGTTCTGCTGGCGGTCTGGTTGAGCCGTGCGCCTCTCTCCTGGCAGTCTATCCGGGTTATCCAGCCTTTGCGGGCCGTGACCAGCGCCCCGGCAGTCCCGGAAGCTGTCCCAGAAGATGATGCCGCCCCGCTGACTCTCTCGACCCGGCTGGTCGATGCCCAGGACGACGTGCTGTTGCGGGCCGGTGTGCCCCATACTATCATCCCCGACCGGACACGGGAACAGATTTCTACCTATGTCGTGCAGAGCGGGGATACTATTTTCGGCATTGCGGCCAAATTTGGCCTTCAGCCGGAGACCATCCTCTGGGCCAACCATGACCTGGAGCAGAATCCGGACTGGCTGTGGGTTGGTCAGGAGCTGACCATCCTGCCCGTGGACGGGGTTTATCATCAAGTTGGCGAAGCCGATACTATCGAAACCATTGCCGCGGCCTACAAGGTTGAGCCGGAGGCCATCATCAATTATCCGCTCAACAATCTGGACCCGGACACCCCCACCCTCCAGCCTGGCCAGTGGCTGGTTGTACCGGGCGGAGAAAAGCCGTTCGTGCCCCGGACGGTCACCGCTTACAGCGGGCCTCTGCCGGAAAACGCGGCTACCGGAACCGGCTCGTTTGGCTGGCCCACCAGCGGAACCATCACCCAGGGCTACTGGACCGGCCATCCGGCCCTGGATATTGCCAGCGTACTTGGCGCGCCCATCCGGGCCGCAGATTCCGGCCACGTGATATACGCCGGCTGGGATGATACCGGCTACGGTAATATGGTGGTCATCGACCACGGCAACGGCTTCCAGACCCTGTACGCCCATATGAGCGTCATCTACGTATCGGTGGGGGATGATGTGGCCAAAGGCGAACAGATAGGTGAGATGGGCAGTACCGGCAACTCCACCGGGCCGCACCTGCA
>RFJV01000177.1 GCA_003694775.1 Chloroflexota bacterium
ATCGGCTATATGGCCCAGCAGTTTGCCCTCTACGGCGACCTGACCGTGCTGGAAAACCTGCACTTCTTTGCCGATGTGTACGGCGTGCGCGGCGCGGTGCGCCAGGAACGGATTGAAAAACTGCTGGAGTTCGCCCGGCTCACCGAGTTCACCAGCCGGCGGGCCGGGAAGCTGTCCGGCGGGATGAAAAAGAAGCTGGGGCTGGCCTGCGCCCTCATCCACTCCCCCGACATCCTCTACCTGGACGAACCGACCACCGGCGTGGACCCGGTTTCCCGGCGGGAGTTCTGGGACATTCTCACCGGCCTGCACCTGGAGCAAACCACCATCCTGGTCAGCACCCCCTACATGGACGAAGCCGAACGCTGTTCGCGGGTCGGCCTGATGTACCGGGGTCGGCTGATTGAACAGGGCACGCCAGACCAGATTAAGGCCCTCACGCCGGGCGAACTGGTCGAATTCCGGCCCGAATCGCCCGACCTGCAGGGCGTAGGTCTGCTCCGCCAGACCCGCCGCCTGCTGTCCGGCCTGCCCGGTGTGCTGGAAATCCAGACCTACGGCGACCTGATGCACGTCTTTGTAGACGATGCCGCCCGCCGCCGCCCGGAAATGGAAACCGCCCTGGCCTCTGTCCACATCACTATGACCGGCTACCGCCTGACCTCTCCCCGTATGGAAGAGGCGTTTATTTCGCTCATCAGCCGGAGGGAAGACGGTTAGTGAGTTGGAGAGTTGGAGAGTTGGGGAGTTAATGAGTTAATGTATATCGCCCTATCGCACTATCGCCCTATCGCACTATCGCACTATCGCCCTATCGCACTATCACACTATTTTGACCAATGACAAACACCAACCATCTGGCAATTGAAGTACACGGCTTAACCAAAAAATTCGGTGATTTTACCGCCGTCAACAGCATCAGCTTTACGGTTCAGCGCGGCGAGATTTTTGGCTTTCTCGGCCCCAACGGCGCGGGGAAAACCACCACCATCCGCATGCTCCTCGGCCTGCTGACCCCCACCGCGGGCACGGCAAAGGTCATCGGCTATGATGTAGTCAAACAAAGCCAACAGCTTCGCCAGCACATCGGCTATATGAGCCAGAAGTTCAGTCTGTACAACGACCTGACCGTGGAAGAAAACCTGAACTTTTACGGCGGGGTGTACGGCGTCCGGGGCCAGCGGCTGAAAGAACGCAAGGCATACATCCTCAAAATGGCCGGTCTGGAAGGCCGCGAAAAGGAGCTAACCCGCAACCTGTCCGGCGGCTGGAAGCAGAGGCTGGCCCTGGGAGTCGCCATTATCCACCAGCCCGACGTCCTGTTTCTGGACGAACCCACCGCCGGTGTAGACCCTATCTCCCGCCGGGCCTTCTGGGAGCTGATTTACGACCTGGCCGAAAACGGCACCACCATCCTGGTGACCACCCACTACATGGACGAGGCCGAACACTGCCAGCATCTTATCTTCATCCAGCGGGGCCGGCTGGTGGCCCAGGGGTCGCCGGAGGAGGTCAAAATCACCCAGATGCACGGCGAGGTGGTAGAAATCAACTGTGCCGACGCGGCCCGCGCCGTGCCGGTACTGCGGGCGCTGAACCTGTTTGAAGAAGTGGCCCTGTACGGCGCGCTCATTCACGTGGTGACCACCGATGCCCAGGCCCACATCCCCCTGATGCACCGCGCCCTGGAAGAGGCCGGCATTGCCGTGGTCTCCATCGACCGGATTGCACCGTCGCTGGAGGATGTTTTCATCTCCAGCGCCCGCCGCGCCGAGCAGGAATTCGGTGTACGTTAACGGAAAACGTCAGGTGCGCCGCACCTGACTGCCAAAGTCCCGTGTGGCAAAGTGAGGAAGACAATGCACCAAAAAATCAGACCGTTGATAATTCTGCTGGTCATTGCCGCGGCAGTGGGCGGTGGATACTGGTACTTCAGCCAGAACCCGGAGCAGATGGCCCGCTTCCAGGCCCAGTTGGGGCTGGTAGATGAAGCCGGCGGGTCGCAAATTGTCTCCGGCTTCATCGAAGCCGACGAGGTCAGCGTGGCCGCGGAAACATCGGGCCGCATTGCCTGGCTGGCCGTGGACGAGGGCGACTACGTAGAAGCCGGCCAGCCGATTGCCCAACTGGATATGGCCGTGCTGGAAGCCCAGATAAAGCAGGCCCAGGCCAGAGTGGCCGCGGCCAGAGCCGCACTGGACAAGGTACGGGCCGGTCTGCCGGAGGAGGAAATCGCCAAAGCCGAGGCCGCCGTAGCCGTGGCCGAAGCGCAGGTTGAGGCGGCTTCCACCGCCTGGCAGGATGCCATCGCTCTGCGCGACAACCCCCAGGAGCTTGACATGCAAATCGACGCCGCCCGCACCGCCCTGGAGCTGGCAAACCTGCGCATCCAACAGCTTATCCCGTTCAAGGACATCGGCGAGGCCCGCTACGAGCTGGGCAAACAGCAGGTCGATATTGTGGAAAAAGGTTTTGATTTTCACATCATCGTCCCGGATTCTCCCGGCGACTTCTCTATCCCCGAAAACGTGGACATCAAGGAAGACCTGACCGGGATAAAACCCGGCGAGGATATCCGGGCACACTACAACTTCAAGGAAGGGGAAAAGCAGTTCGCCTGGATGAACTGGAACCTGGCCGGCACAGAACTCTGGTCGGCCTGGGTAGACCTGAACAGCGCCATCGCCGCCCGGCAGGACGCCGAAGCCTCGCTCAACGCCCTGCTCCGGCTCAAGTACGACCCGCAAGCCGCGGACATTCAGGTAGCCCAGGCTGAGGCCGCCTACCAGACCGCCCTGGCCGAACTGGAAGTCGCCAGGGCCAACCTGGCCCGCGCCAAAGCCGGCGCCCGCGCCGAGCAGATTGCCGTGGCCGAGGCGCAGGTCAAGCAGGCCGAAGCGGCCCTGGCCGCGCTGGAAGTTCAGCGGGACAAGCACATCCTCACCGCGCCGGTTTCCGGCTGGGTGGTGGAGCGGGTGGTCAGCGAAGGCGAAATGGCTTCCCCCGGCGCGCCTTTGCTCACTCTGGCCGACCTGAGCAGTGTCACCCTGACCGTCTACGTGCCGGAGCCGGACATCGATACGGTGTCGCTGGGGCAGTCGATTGAGGTGTACGTTGACGCCTTCCCCGGCCAGCCGTTCCCCGGTCGGGTGGTGTACATCAGCGACAAGGCAGAATTTACGCCCAAGAACGTCCAGACCAAAGAGGAACGTATCAATACAGTCTTTGCCGTCAAAATCCGGCTGGAGAATGAAGAATTGAAGCTCAAACCCGGTATGCCCGCCGACGCGGTGCTGTCTGCCGGACCGGGGTTGTAGAACAGGGTGGGAGATTAGAACCTATGAAACGCATCATCCCGATAGTCATCATTCTGGGCATCATTGCCGCGGGGTACTGGTGGTACACCCAACAACAGCCCGCGGCCCAAACCGCAGACGCCTCCACCGCCCTGGTGGGGTCGGGCACAATCGAGGCTGAAACCGTGCTGGTCACTGCGGAGCTGGGCGGACGGGTCATCGAGGTGAAGGTAGACGAGGGCGACGAGGTGTCTGCCGGGCAGGTGCTGGTGGAGCTGGACAGGTCGGACCTGCTGGCTCAGAAACTGCAGTTGGAAGCCGCGCTGTCCACCGCCCGCGCCAATCTGGAGCTGGTCAGCGCGCCGCCCCGACAGGAAGATATTGCCGCGGCCAGAGCACAGCTAGCCCAGGCCGAAGCCGCCCGCGACGGGGCCAAACGGGTCTGGGAGAAAGCCCAGGCCCTGGTAGACGACCCGCACGAGCTGGAGGCCCGCATCACCCAGGCCCAGGCCCAGGTAACAGAAGCCGAAAAGAACCTGGAAGCGGCCCGCATCAATCTGAAGCGGGCCGAAATCCAGGCCGAAGCCGCCAGCCGCAACCAGAGCAGTCATCAGGCCCTGGTGGAAGCCGAAATTGCCCAAAAACAGCTTGAGGCGGCCCGCGTGGGCGTGCAGATGGCCGAGGCCGCGCTCCAGGGCGCGCAGCGGCAGGTGGAGCACCTTACCCGCCTGCGCCTGATGCCGCTGGCCCTGATTGCCCAGGCCCACCAGGCGGAATCGGCGTACCGGCAGGCCGAGGCCGCGGTACAGGTTGCCAGAGCCAACCTGAACGCGGTGCTGGCCGGGGCCACCGAGGAGGACATCGCCGTGGCCCAGGCCCAGGTTCAGGAGGCCCAGGCCGCGCTGGAGGTGGTGGAAGCCCGGCTGGCCAAGCAAACGCTCACCGCGCCGCGGGCCGGTATTGTCAGCCGGCGGCTGGTCGAACCCGGCGAACTGGCCGCGCCGGGTACAGCTCTGCTGGAGCTGGCCGATATCGAAACCGTGGAGATGACCGTCTACATTCCGGAGACCCGCATCGGGCAGGTCAAACCGGGCCAGCTGGCCCGCGTGTACCCCGACGCTTACGAGGGTGAGGTATTTGAGGGCGTGGTCACTTTTATTGCCCACGAGGCGGAATTTACCCCCCGCAACGTGCAGACCAAAGAGGAGCGGGTCAACCTGGTGTTTGCGGTGAAGATTACGCTGGATAATGCCGACCACCGCCTCAAGCCGGGTATGCCCGCGGACGCGGAAATTCTGCCGGAGATGGCTCCGGCCTCTATGCGCCAGCCGTCCGAACCGCCCCAGCCGCCAACTGCCACGCCCGCGCCTACGGCGACTTCCACCCCCACGCCTGTGCCGGCCCCTTCACCTTCTCCCACTCTCCAGCCGACCAGCCGGCCTGCCGCCGCGGCCATCGGACGGGCAGAGGTAACTGCCTGGGGACTCAACGTCCGCGCCGCGCCGGGGGTTGACCAGCCGGTCACAGCTCACCTGTCGCAGGGAGATGTTGTACCGGTGCTGGCCGTGGATGAAGCAACCGGTTGGCTGAAGGTTCAGCTTGCCAGCGGGCAAATCGGCTGGATTACGGGCAGTGAAACGTATGTCAAAGTGGAGATTGGGGATTAGAGATTGGAGATTGGGGATTGGGAGATTGGAGATTTGAAAGAGAGAATCTATTCCCCATTCCCCATTCACAATTCACAATTCACAATTCATAATTCCCCCTCTCCCCATCCGCCGCCGCCGGGGGTTTCGATGCGCAGGATATCGCCGGCGTAAAGGGGAAGCGACGTTTTACCGGGCAGGACGGTTTCCTGCCCGTTTCGCGCCAGCACATTGCGGCCCCTACGGCCCGGCTGGCCGCCGGCCAGACCGTAGGGCGCAAACCGCCGCCGCTCGGTCAGGAGGGTGGCCTGGCAGTCGGTCAGCAGTTCTATTTCGCGGATGATGCCGTTTCCGCCCCGGTGACGGCCTGCCCCACCGGAGTCCGGTCGTACGGCGTACTGCCGCACCCGGAACGGGTAGGCGTATTCCAGGGCCTCGACCGGTGTGTTGAGGGTGTTGGTCATGTGGCACTGGATGGCGTCCGCGCCGGGCGCGTCTGGTCCGGCCCCCATTCCCCCGCCGATGGTTTCGTAATAGGTAAAAGGCCGCCGGCGAATCGGGTCCCAGCCGCCAATCATCAGGTTGTTCATCGTCCCCTGCGACGCCGCCGGAACCCGGTCAGGCGCGGCCTGGGCCAGCGCCCCCAGCAGAACATCCACAATCCGCTGAGAAGTTTCCACGTTGCCCCCGGCCACCGCCGCCGGCGGCCGGGCATTGACCACCGTTCCCTCCGGCGCCACCACCCGAATCGGAGCCAGACAGCCGCTGTTGGCCGGTATGTCCAGGCCAATCAAGGCCCGGAACACATACAGCACCGCCGACAGAGTGACCGCGTATACGGTATTGATGCTTCCCTGCGCCTGCGGGTCGGTGCCGCTGAAATCTACCACCGCCTCATCCTCGCGAATGGTCACCGTGACGGCAATCTTCACCGGTGTACCGGTCAGGCCGTCGTCATCCATCACGTCTGCAAAGCGGTACTCGCCGTCCGGCAGGTCGACCAGCAGGCGGCGGGTCATCCGCTCCGCATAGGCCAGCAGACCGTCCATGTAGGTCTGCACCTGTCCGGCCCCGTACCGGCTGACCACTTCCAGCAGGCGCGTCACGCCCCGCCGGTTGGCCGCAAGCTGGGCCTGCAGGTCGCCGGCCCGTTCGTCGGGGGTACGGACGTTGGCCATCAGCAAATCCCAGACCGCCTGGTTGACCTGTCCGCCGGCCACCAGCTTCAGCGGCGGAATGACCAGCCCTTCCTGGTAAATTTCGCGGGCCAGGGGCATAGAACCGGGCGACATGCCGCCCACGTCGGCGTGGTGGGCGCGGCTGGCAACAAAGCCAAAGCGCGCCGGCGGATGGGTGTCGGGCAGAAACACCGGCGTGACCATCGTCAGGTCGGGCAGGTGACTGCCGCCGCGGAACGGGTCGTTCAGGAGCACCACGTCGCCGGGCTGGATGTCGACCTGCGCCAGCGCCGCGGCCACAGAGATGGGCATTGCCCCCAGGTGGACAGGGATATGGGCCGCCTGGGCCACCATCCGGCCCTCCCGGTCGAAGACAGCGCAGGAAAAATCCAGCCGTTCCTTGATGTTGGGAGAAAACGCGGCCCGCCGCAGGGCCTCACCCATCTCCTCGGCGATGGAGGCAAACCGGTTTTTGAAGACTTCCAGCAGAATGGGGTCGTGCATGGCCCGCCCTCTACACAAAGAGCGGTTCTGCATCCCGGCGGGTGACCATCTGCTCCATTTCCTCGTCGGAGGGGCGGGTTTCAAAGCGGCTGGCCGCGTCGAGGATTTTGGGCAGGAGGTGGATGTCGCCGGTGGAGTTGAGGAAGATGCCGGGCCGGCCCAGCACCCAGTGGACTGCCCGGTCGATGTCGGCCTGGTCTTCGAACGGCTCGTACCAGGTGGCGCGGGTCTTGGGTCGGTCGCCCCAGGGCCGGCGGGCCAGCGATTTGATGGTCTGCACGGCGACGTTGCGCTGGCGGCAGATGTCCATCAGCTTTTCAAAATTGGCCGCGTATTCGGGATTTTTCATCACCAGGTAGTTGTACGGCAGAAGGATGGAGTCAAAATCGAACCGCTCCAGACTGCGCAGATGCATGGCGGCGATGGGAATATCGTGGCCGGTAACGCCGATGAAGCGCACCAGTCCCTGCCGCCGGGCTTCCAGCGCGGCTTCCAGCACCCCGCCCGGCCCCATCGCCGTTTCCCACTGCTGGGGGTCGACCAGATAGTGCAGTTGCCACAGGTCCACGTGGTCGGTTTGCAGGCGCTCCAGGGAACGCTGAAGCTCGTCCAGGGCCTCCCGGTAGGTGCGTTTTTCGGTTTTGGTCGCCAGGAAAAAATCCTGCCGGTACTGCTTCATCCAGGGGCCGATGCGCAGTTCCGAATCGCCGTAGCTGGCCGCGGTGTCGATATGGTTGATGCCGTACTCCAGCAGAAGCTCCAGAGTACGGTCCGCCTCGGCCTGGGTAACGCGCCAGAAAGCCGCGGCGCCAAAAATCACGCGGGTGCTCAGATGGCCGGTGCGGCCAAATGGTGCTTTGGGAATCATAGTTCCTCCTTAAACTGGTAGTGAATACACAGGCACAACAATCTCTCGCTCAGCTTTTCGATGCCCGCGTACACTCTCCTCAATCATCTTGAGTACATTGGCCGTATAGTAACGCACACCACATTGGGTACACACACCTGCAGGCACATTCTCGATGAGTACATACGCCTCTTTCACCCGTCGATGCAGGGTGACACGCTTCTCCACAATGGTTCCCCCACAATATTCACAGGTTTCGCCATCCCAGAAACTCATAGTGTTCTCTCCACTCATTTTTCAGGTCTATCCTGGTATACCGTTATCACACAAACTTTTCCGGATATAGTTATACGACACACTATACCAATAGGGCGACCATCAAGGCTTGACCCAACTACTTCGTACTTGCTTTCTTTGGGCCAACTTTTTCTGATTTTACCTGTAAGAATACCATTCTCCACATCATAGATATCTAAATCG
>RFJV01000771.1 GCA_003694775.1 Chloroflexota bacterium
ACATCGACCTTAACGCCAGGTCCCATCGTTGGGGCCAGAGTTATCCGGCGGATATAAGCCCCTTTTACTGCGGCCGGTTTGGCCTGCATAATGGCTTCCATCAAGGCGGCAAGGTTCTCAACCAGCTGTTCGTTGGTAAAGCTGACCTTGCCAATGGGCACGTGGATGTTGGCCGTGCGGTCCAGCCGGAATTCCACCCGACCGGCCTTCAGCTCTTTCACCACGCGTTCCAGGTCATCGCCGGGCACAACTGTACCGGCCTTGGGGCTGGGCATCAGGCCGCGGGGGCCAAGCAGTTTACCCAGCCGGCCCACCTTCGACATCATCTGCGGGGTTGCCACAGAGACATCAAAGTCGAACCAGCCATCCTGGATTTTCTGCACCAGCTCGTCACTGCCTGCGTAATCGGCGCCGGCGTCCAGAGCTTTTTTCTGGTCTTCACCTTCGGCAAAAACCAGCACCCGCACCTGTTTGCCGGTGCCGTGCGGCAGTTGAACCGTACTGCGGATTTGCTGGTCGGCCTTGCGAGGGTCAACCCCCATCCGCAGGTGCGCCTCAACCGTGGCGTCGAACTTGGCGTACGACGCCTTCTTGACCAGGTCTACTGCCTCGTCCGGGCTGTAGGTTTTGGTCAAATCAAACTGTTTTGCGACTTCCTGATATCGTTTGCCTCGTTTTGGCACTGTCTTCCTCCTGGGTGGTCCTAACGGGTTTTGACACCCTTCCACAACTCAGAGCGGCGACATCTGTTTCAAGTCTGTACGCCAGAGTGGGAAGCGTTAATCCTCTACAATAATGCCCATACTGCGGGCGGAACCTTCAATTTGCCGCATCGCGCCCTCAATATCTTTGGCATTCAAGTCCTTCATTTTTACTTCGGCAATTTCGCGTATTTGGGCGCGCGTGACTTTACCAACCTTGACGCGGTTCGGTTCGCCAGAACCTTTTTCAATACCGGCGGCCTTGCGGAGCATATCGCTGGCCGGCGGGGTCTTGGTGACAAAGGAGAAGGTTCCATCGGTGAAAATGGTGATTTCAACCGGAACAATCGTGCCCGCCATATTCTGGGTGCGGGCGTTGTACTCTTTGCAGAAGGCCATAATATTAATCTGGTGCGGCCCCAGCGCGGTACCTACCGGCGGTGCAGGGGTCGCTTTACCGGCCTGAATCTGCAGTTTTACAACCGCTTTTACTTTTTTAGCCATAAAAATTCATTCCTTCCCAAATATTACAGACTGTCAACAGCAGGCAAGCAGGTTAGACACGTTCTACCTGTAAGAAATCCAGCTCGATGGGTGTTTCGCGGCCAAAGAAGTTCACCAGAACCCGAACCCTGGTCCGGTCCAGGTCAATTTCATCTACCGTACCGGTGAAATCTTCAAATGGCCCTTCCACAATGCGGACTTTCTGCCCCACCTTGAAGCTGATTTTTACCTTGGGTGCTTCCGCGTCCATGCGCTTCAGGATTTTGTCGACCTCTTCCTGACGCAATGGGGTAGGATTGTTGCCAGACCCCACAAAGCCGGTCACTCCCGGCGTATTGCGGACGACATACCAGGAGTCGTCATCCAGAATCATTTCGACCAGGATATATCCCGGAAAGACCCGCCGCTCAACCACACGCCGCTGGCCGTCTTTGAGCTCGATTTCTTCTTCGGTGGGGACGACGATTTGGAAAATCTTGTCCTGCATCCCCATCGATTCGATGCGGTGCTCCAGGTTCTTTTTAACCTTGTTCTCGTACCCGGAATAGCTGTGAATTACGTACCACTGCGCGCCTTCGGGACGGGGCTTTTCCTCGGTTTCCTGTTCCGCTTCTGGATTCTCATCCAACTTTTCAGCATCAGAAGAAACCATCACTTCATCTTCTGCAGAGGAGACTGCCCCGGTCTTCTTTTTTGCCTCTTTTTGTTTAGCCATAACCAACTTTCCCAACAACTAATCGGGCCGTTCTATTCCAACTGGCTGTTGTAGTAAAATGCCGCCGCGCCAGCCAGAAAGAGCACCACAGCCACGCCAATCCGGACAATGTCTCCGGCTACAATACCGGCAACGATTATCTGGAAAATATAATCCAGCAACCCCAGGAACAAGGCCATTGCTACCGTGACAACCACGATAATGGTGGTCAGGTTTTTGGTTTCTTCTCGGGTTGGCCAGGTGACCTTCCGCAGTTCGGCACGTGTTTCCTTAAAATACCGCACGACTGCATTTTCGGTTCGTTGTGTGGTTGTCGCTGGGCTTGATTTTGATTTTGCCACGCCAGACACACTCCCTTAACAAGGCTCAAGGATGTGGACGAAAGAATAAAAAACAGCTTTCCGCCCTTACATCCGGTCTTTTGAGTAAGGCGACATTTATCGCCCAGGAATATCCTGCTACTTGGTTTCGCGATGCAGACGATGCGTCCGGCAGCGCGGGCAGTATTTCTTCAGCTCGAGGCGGGTGGGGTCATTCCGACGATTTTTCTGGGTTGTGTAATTCCGCTCGTTACATTCTGTGCAGGCCAGAGTTACAACCATCCGTACAGCTTTCTTCGCCATAATTCACAAAAAGAGGGTGAGAGATAGCGAAATTGTTATCTCTCAACCCTCTATCTCCTTTCTGCTTTACACGAAAGTGTTCAGTAGAACGCTAAACGCTACATTACTCGATAATCTTGGTAATAACGCCAGCACCAACCGTCCGTCCACCTTCGCGGATGGCAAACCGGCTACCCACTTCCAACGCCACCGGCACTATCAGCTTGACCGTCAGATTCACATTGTCCCCAGGCATCACCATCTCT
>RFJV01000772.1 GCA_003694775.1 Chloroflexota bacterium
AAGATAATGGGGTGAAGGATGCAGGCCGGGCCAATCAGGTCGGTGGTGACGCTGTCGCGGGAGGAAACAATGCGCATCACGGTGTGGGTGTAGAATGGAATCGGGTCGGTGATGCGGTTGGAAATTATCGGCACGCCCAGCAGTTGAGGCTGGTCGTAAAACGTTTCCACGATGAACAGGTTGTTCACCGATATTTCACCCACATTACCGGTTTTGAGAATAGAGCAGTTGAACTGGTTGTTCTCCAAGGCCAGCTTTTGAGCCTCGGCGGCAAAACTGCCGCCGCCAATGCGGGTCGTCCGGCTGATACCGACGGTATACAGGTAATGGCTAAAGCCGGGCAGGTCGGGATGGAGCACCAGGTCGTCGCGGGTAAACCACTGGGGAGCGTTGGGGTTGGATTCGTTGCAGTCGCAGTTGGCCGCGTCGAACTCGTAGGGGACCTTGGGATTGGCCCCGTTGTACTTGACGCAGGGATAGCCGGTGTCGATGACCAGGTGCGACATTATCATTGTGGCATTGGGATTGGGGCCAAGAAATTCCAGCGGCAACTGCTCCGACAGGCTGGCCATGGTGTGCGAAACCACGGTAGGGTAGCCAATCTGGGCCGGATTCTTGGTAGAAAAATCAAGCACAGTATTCTTGACGGCAAACCGGGCCGACTCCCGGTTGACGTTTGCCAGCACCAGATAGCCGCGCAAGGCCCAGCCCACCTCGAACACACCGACGAACATCAGCACCAATATCGGGATGGCGATGGCAAATTCTACAATGCTCTGTCCCGCCCGTGGACGGGGAATCCACTGCCGGAGCCGCAATTTTAAGCCTGCCATTTCTGCACTCCTTTTGACCAACCTACTGCCCTTTGACCGCCGGTACGGTATAGACGATGCTGTCGCCGGTTTCCGGGTTGAGGCCGGAGATGGTCCATACCGGCGCGTTGATGTTCAAATCCTGGGTGAGCTGGGCGGAGACGATGCGTTCGGTAGAGTACCTCAGCCATTCGGCGCCGCCGTTGTTGAGCCAGTTAGACAGTGCTTCCGGGCTGTCCATCTGCCAACGGTCCGGGTTGACAATTCTGAATTCCCGCCGGGTCTTTTCCAGGTGGGGGCGCACCACCACCTGCCGGTCCGGCGTAACGATGACAAATAAAATACGCTGTAGCCCCGGCGAGTAGAAGCGGAAAATCCACTCGACCGGCTGTTCCAGGGTTTCCAGGGAGGCGTGGTTCCAGGTTGCCGAGGCGCTGACAAAACGGACGTCGGCTTCCCAGGCGGCAGCCGCTTCCTGGGCCGCCGGAAACAGCGACCGGGCCGTAATTTCACCGGCGTTCAGCCGGTACACGGGCCGGCTCCATTCCGAAAACCGCAGGGCAAAAAAGACCAGCACCAACCCCATCATGCAGGCGGCAGACAGCCAGAAGGTTGCCAGAATGATGATGTCCCGCCGCCGCAGGGATTTGAACAGCCGCTGTCTCAGCCATCCGGTACGTTTACGATGCATTCTTTATCACTATCGGCAGGTAGAC
>RFJV01000773.1 GCA_003694775.1 Chloroflexota bacterium
CTTTCAGTTAAGCGAACTGGAGAAAGTGAGTTTACCATGATTGTCAAAAATCATAATCTCGTCGCGTTTTCAGTTTAGCTCACATACTGTCGCCTTTACATCGTATACCTGCCAGACATACGCCATTTGTGGATGGCTTCAACTGCCAAAGAGCAATTCCCCTCAGGGTAGACAAAGGCCTTACCTTTGCCTACCCTGAGTAACTGCTCAGCCGTCCACGAATAAAACACGAATGCACGAATAACTACTGCCATGGGCAATACTGCTGAGCAGGATGACATAAATGTCGTCCCAGGGCAAATATTATCCGGCGTATCTACTCCGGCCAACAGGCGGGTGATTTCTGTACCGCAGAGGCACAGAGCGCACAGAGTGACCACAAAATTTCTTTTTTTCTCTGCGGCCTCCGCGTCTCTCTACGGTGAAATACGCGTTGTTGAGTGAATGTTCCAGACACGGCTGAGATACTACCCTGATATGAATTAGGCTAATCTCTTATGTGACCGGGTCGTCGGGGTGCTGTTGATTCCATATTGCCACCAGCTCATCCGCTGTTTTGCCGATGTTTTCGCGGTTGAGAATGGTTCCGGTGAATGTACCGGGAGTATTGAGGCCGTCCTGTACGTCACGGTCGAGGCGGTGCTGTACATTAAAGGTCCCATCGAGTCTGATATTGGGCAGATACGTGCCTAACCCTTCGATTTTGACCCCGCGCCCGGCCCGATTGAAGAAGATGACCGCATCGCGCAGTTCCCGGAGCACCAAATCAAGCTCCCCTTCGTTGAGACCGGTACGCCCTGACAGGTAGCGAACCAATTCTTGCTTCTGCACGGTAGCCCCAAGCTCAATGCGGGGACGGTAAGCGTTAATCGCCTTTATTTTGCTTGCCATTTTATCCTCCCTGGTATTGTTGGTTATTGTTTTCAGGTTTATTGGAATAAAATGGAAGATTTCTTCCCAAGAAATTGGTCATTTCTTCCGAAGAAATTAATAGTTTCTTCCCAAGAAATAACCGCTCGCGTGAGGGAATTAGCTGATGAGATACTCGTGCCGGGTTCACCTCCTGATATAAAAGATTCTGTCGGGCGATATTAATCTCGTCCGGCGGATTTCTCTGGGTGCAGGAGAGAGGCGGGCACAGGAGATACCATCGTCAGGAGAGAAGTTCAGCTTCTTTGCCGGAACTGCCTGAGAGGAAGCACACATTTACGGCAGTCAAAGCCTGTTCCGGCTATTTTTAGCCGGAACAGTTGAACATCTTTTGCTATCACGATTCAATGCAGAACTGCTCGACGATAGATATCCATAAGTATTTGGTAATTCCGCTCTGCCGTATATTTTTGTGTGTACTCCCGCCTCGCCTCCCGCCCCATCTCGGCCATCTCTTCAGGGTGACTCCACGCCCACTCCACTTTGGCCGCCAGGTCTTCCGGATTGCCGGGCTCGAAGAGAAGCCCTGTCCGCCCCTCCTCCACGATTTCGGCCATCGCCCCCAGCCTGGATGCAATCACAGGTAGCCCGCAGGCGAAGGCCTCCGCAATCGTCATACCGAAAGTCTCGTACCACTCCGACGGAAACACCAGCGCCCTGGCCTCCCGCATCAGGCGGAAGACCTCATCGCGAGGCCTCCGGCCTGGTACTTCGACCTCTTGGAGACCCTCCCGCCCCACGAACTCCTGAACTTCTTTCATCAGCGGCCCGTCGCCCACCACCTTGAGAGGCACATCCCGGAGCCGTCTCCAGGCTCGGAGCAGGGCCTGCACGCCCTTCTCCGGCGAGAGGCGTCCCACGAAGAGAGCATAGTTTTCCTCGTGGTCACCCATGCCAGGGTCCGGCGTGATGAAGTTGGGCTTGACCACGATTTTGTCGGCGGGAAGCCCACCCTCAATGAACTTGCGGCGGGCGAATTCGGTGAGGGCAATGTAAAAGTCCACCTGCTCCGTCCAGGTCTTTATAGCGCGGTGGACGGTAAGCATTGCCGTAACCACGGAGGTCTGCAGTCGTGAACCCCGCCAGCAGGCGTGCACCATGCCGGGCCAGGGAACGGCCCTGCCCACGCACTCCTCACAGACCCGCCCATCTCGCATGAGGAGCGCCCCGGGGCAAATCAGGCGGTAGTTGTGGAGGGTCTGCACCACCGGCACCCCGGCCTCCTTGCAGGCGTAGTAAGCCGCCGGGGAGACCATCAGAAAAGTGTTGTGAAAGTGGGCCACGTCGGGCTTTTTCTCCCGGATGAGCCGCCGGATATTCTCCTGCGATTCCCTGGACCAGACGGCATTCAGCGCAGCCCGGAGC
>RFJV01000774.1 GCA_003694775.1 Chloroflexota bacterium
GGCCGACCTTGAACGTACCGGTTTGCTTATACGACCTGGTTTGGACCCAAAGGCCGAACATAATGGTCATATTTACGCCTTTCGTGTCGCCGGTTCTGAAGATTTTCGAAATGCTGTACTGGATTTTCTTAAACAACATGGAATTGGAGCGACATTTCATTTTGTCCCCCTTCATTCGTCGCCCTATGGACAAGAAAAAATGGGTTATCGGCCGGGAGATTTTCCGATTACGGAACGAGTTAGCCGCACTTTAATCCGGTTGCCTCTGTATCCTGAATTAACTGACAAAGAGATTGATTTTATTCTGGAGGTTCTGCATGACGCCTTTCGTCATTATGGATAAATCCTTGCCAATTGGAAGGGAAACTACTCCCTTGTTTCAGCCTCCGCGGTTAACATACTCTGTAGTGATACCATTATTTAATGATGCGGAGATATTACCCGTTTTGCATAACCGACTACAGGCCGTCTTGCAGTCCCTGAATGAGTCGTATGAAATTATTTATGTTGACGATGGGAGTCGAGACAACACTTTTGATGTACTGACCTCACTGCACCGTTCTGACCCTGTCCACATCAAAGGTATCAGGTTGTTGAGGAATTTCGGCCAGCATCCGGCGGTCACGGCAGGGTTTGAGCAGACATCTGGACGTATTGTCATTACATTGGATTCTGACCTGCAAAACCCCCCGGAAGAACTTCCAAAACTCTTGAAAAAGCTGGATGAGGGATATGATGTCGTGGTGGGATGGAGACAGGTGAGACAAGACTCTATCTTAAGAACATGGCCTTCTAAGTTTATAAACTGGTTGATTTCGCAGTCTACAGGCGTGAAACTGCACGATTATGGGAGTATGTTTCGGGTGTACCGTCGTGAAGTGGTGCAGTTGCTCAACCAGACCCGCGAAGCTGCAAAATTTATTACGGCATTGACAAGCTGGCTAGGGGTGAATATTGCCGAAGTTCCGGTAAAACATTTTGCGCCTGCAGATGGCCGGTCTCGTTATCATTTTAGGCGTTTGTTCAGGATGACGATGGACCTGGCTACTGGCTATTCATTGGTCCCTATTCAAATGGTTACTGGAATAGGTCTTTTGATGTCATTAATCGGTATTGGAGCCGGATTATTCTTATTGGGGTGGCGGATAATTTTCAATGTTAATGTGACAGGGTTAAGTTCTTTTATTGCCTTATTACTGGTGCTCTTTGGCATTCAGTTGGCCGGACTCGGTATTGTGGGTGAATATATCGGCCGGATTTATATTGAGGTTCGAGGACGTCCCTATTATCTTATAAAAACCATTTTGGAGACAAAACCACAATGACTTGCCTTGTAGAGCCACTTCCCTGGGACTCAGAATTCTTTGGCCTGCCCATTGGTAAAATAACTGTATGCCAACTTGATTCGGACCACGCTGAAAAAGTTCTGGCCGAAGCAGAAAGGCAGGGTCTGGCCTGCCTGTATTTTCAGGCCAATCCTGATGACCCAGAGACAGTAACTACAGCGGAACGGTATGGTTTTCATTTGGTTGATGTTCGTGTGGTGTTGGAACATCCATTTGATAATCGCCCAGCTCCAGTTCCCCGTTATCCCGTGCCGTCCAATCTGGTGATTGATTCTCCGCGACAAGATGAGATACCTCGCTTGCAAGATATTTCCGCCCAAATTAGTTTTACCAGTCGCTATCAGTTTGACTCTGGCTTTGGGCCAGTTCAAAGCGAACGGTTGTATCGGTTGTGGATAGAGAAAGCTTGCCACGGTTATGCTGATGTTGTTTTTGTTGCTCGATGGGGTGTTAGCGGTGAAGCGGTTGGCTTGATTACCTGTACCCTGGATGGTGATACAGCTCACATCCAGCTTGCCGGTGTTGATACAGCCCACCGGCGAAGCGGCGTTGGTACGGGGCTGGTGCAGGCCGCGCTGGATTGGGCGCGGGGCCAGGATGTCCGCCAGATGCAGGTGGTCACCCAGGCCCGGAACGTGGGGGCCCAGCGCCTGTACCAGCAGATGGGCTTTTTTACTCGTGAGATGACTCTGTATTATCATAAATGGCTCAAAAAATGATAGAGCAGAACCCAGATTGGTCTCCCGACCAGACCCCTCCACGTCGGTCAGACTGGTGGATTAATAGCTTATTTATCGGCGGTTTGTTACTCCTCTCGCTGCTGTTCTTCTGGCGTGTCCCAATTCTGGGATACGTCCTCCTGCCTCTGGACAACCTGTACACCTACGAACCCTGGCGCAGTGAAGTATATGGGGCTA
>RFJV01000775.1 GCA_003694775.1 Chloroflexota bacterium
CCACAGTCTACTGCAAAGTGAAATGACGCTGGCCTCCGGCGAAAAGGTACCCCTGCATGTTGACCCCTTGGTGGTGGAAAACTCCGTGCACGGCCTGCACCAGATTGAAGACCACCAGTACACGCCGCTCCTCTGCACCGATTGCCACACCGACCAGGCCCGCTACGGCTTTCCGCACCAGCCGGTCACACCGCCGGACGCGCGGCAGTTTACCCTGGAGATGAGCAACCTGTGCCGGCAGTGCCACGAGGATATTTTTGAGCGGCAGATGGACAGCACCCACGCCAGGGCACTGTCCGAGGGCAAGCTGGAGGCGGCTATGTGCTCCGATTGTCACGGAAGCCACAACATTCAGCCGCCAAACCAGCCGCGGGAGCGAATTTCCAGAACCTGTGCCCAGTGCCACGCCAAAATCAACGAGGAGTACAAAAACAGCGTGCACGGCGCGGCCCTGCTGGGCGAAGACAACCCCGATGTGCCGGTCTGTATCGACTGCCACGGTGTACACAACATTGCCGACCCCACCACCGCCCTGTTCAGGGTGCGGTCGCCAAAGCTGTGCGCCGGATGCCACGCCGATGAAGAATTGATGGCAAAATACAGCATCTCTACCAATGTCTTCGATACCTACGTGGCCGATTTCCACGGGACAACGGTGGAGCTGTTCGAAAAGCAGTCGCCGGACCAGGAAACGAATAAAGCTGTCTGCTACGACTGCCACGGGGTGCACAACATCTTGCCCCCCACCGATGAAAATTCGCAGGTCATTCGGGAAAATCTGGTGGAAACCTGCCGGAAATGCCATCCCGATGCCACACCCAACTTTGCCGACGCCTGGACGAGTCACTATGAGCCGTCGCTGGAGCATTATCCTGTTATTTACCTGGTCAACCTGTTCTACCGAATCCTGATTCCGGCAACCATCGGTGGATTCATGGTCTTCATCGCCTCGGACGTTTACCGGCGCTACATCCGCCGGCGCTAACTGCTGACAGCTTCAACGAGAGGGTATCTGATGAGTCGTCACCCGCAAAAGAATGGTTATATTCGTTTTGACATCTGGCAACGTCTGGAACACGGGTTGCTGATTTTAAGCTTCACCGTCCTGGCCGTGTCCGGTCTGCCGCAGAAATATCCGGATACTGGGTGGGGGTCTACGCTGATTGCCCTGATGGGCGGTATCGAATCGACCCGGATTATCCACCACACGGCCGCGATTGTCCTGATGGTGGAGACCGTGTTCCATTTTCTGGATGTGTTTTACAAGGTCTGGGTCAAGCGCACCCCGATGACCATTATGCCGGGCTGGCAGGATGTCAAGGATGCCTGGCAGGCATTTATGTACAACTGGGGTTTTGCAGATGAACCGCCCAAAATGGGCCGCTACACCTTTGCCGAAAAGGCCGAGTACTGGGCCTTAATCTGGGGCACGGTGATTATGATTATCACCGGCCTGATGCTGTGGAACCCCATCGCCACCGCGGTGCTTCTGCCGGGCCAGTTGATTCCCGCGGCCAAGGCCGCCCACGGCGGCGAGGCTTTGCTGGCGGTGCTTTCTATCCTGACGTGGCATGTCTACCACGTCCACATCAAGCATTTCAACAAGAG
>RFJV01000178.1 GCA_003694775.1 Chloroflexota bacterium
CCGCGCACGCTGAGATAGGCGGCGATGATAATCAGCACGGCCAGGGTAGGGATGATAAGGACGATGTTGGTCAGCATATTCAGCAGTTCGTCCACCAGTCCCCCGCGATAGCCGGCCACAAATCCCACCAGCAGGCCGATAAACGTACCCAGGCCGCCGCCGATAAATCCGACCAGAAAAGTGGCCTTGAGACCGTGGACAAATTGGGTAAACACATCCTGTCCAAAGGTGGTCGTACCGAACCAGTATTCGGCGGAGGGCGGCTGAGAGGCCGGGCCAACGTAATCGAGCGGCTCGTAATCGGTCAGCAGGGGGCCGATAATAGACAGCACCAGGAAAAAGAGCACCACACTCAAACCGACCCGCAGTTTGCCGTTCCGCAGGGCAAAGAACAGCATTTCATTTTTGCTGAGCTTCATTATCATGATGCTTCACCTGTCATTCCCAAGCGGGTTCTGGGGTCTACCAGGACGTAGACAATATCAATGGCAAAGTTGGAGAGCAGGACCCCGATAATAATGAACAGGAAACAGCCCTGAATCAGGAAATAGTCCTGGTTCTGTACGGCCTGCAAAATCAGATAACCGATACCGGGGTAGGAGAAAACAATCTCGGTTGCCAGGGCGCCGGCCACAATCACGCCCAGCTGGAGTGCCAGACCGGTAATCTGGGGAAGCATAGCGTTGCGGAAGGCATACTTCCGAATCAGCTTGCGCGGCGCGCCCAGAGATTCCAGGTAGCGGGAGTAGTCGGCTTCCAGTTCGTAGATAATCATATTCCGCATGCCGATGGCCCAGCCGCCAAACATCACAATAAAAAGGGATGCAAACGGCAGGAACCAGTGCCACAGCAGGTCTTTGATAAACGCCCAGGAAAGATGGGGCCGCAAAGCAAAGCTGTACGCGCCGGCAATGGGAAAGATATCCATAACAATACCGAACACCCAGGCCAGCAAAATACCCAGCCACATATACGGGGTGGCGGTGAGGATGTAGCCAACGGGCAGGATGGTGTTATCCAGCCAGCTTTTACGGGCGGCAAAAGCCCCAAAATTGTTGCCGGCAATCCAGCTTAAAATGATAGCCGGCAACAGCAGGAAAATGTCGTAAGGCACGGCCCGGAGAATGATGTTCAATACCGGTTCCGGGAACAGGTAAACACTGATGCCCAGGTCGCCGTGAAAGAGGGCATTCCAGAAGTTGAGATACTGCTGCCACAGGGGCAGGTCCAGACCAAACGCCTTGATATAGTAGCTGTACAGCATTTCCGACGCTTCGGGGCGCAGGGCGGCCCGGGCCAGCATTGTTTGAACCGGGTTGCCGGGCATAAAGCGGGGAATCAACCAGTCGATGGTAACGGCCAGGAAAAAAGTGAGCAGATAGATGAGCAGTTTTTTACCCAGATAATTTTTCACAGGACCACCTCAAAGCAGGGTTGCAGGAAGTGCGCGGGCAAACACAGAGGCGCCGTCCCTGACCGACGCCCCTCCATTCCGGTAAAACCGGAAGGAGGGGCGTCGCTATATCAGATTACTGGGAAGAAGCGGGCTGGAGTTCGGTCAGCATGAGCAGACCGGTCATATTCCAGTAGCCGTTCCAGGTGATGGGCAGATACTTGGGCGCGCCTTCTTCGGCGGAGGGCCAGTTGGTCCAGTAGGTGGAGTTCCACTGCGCCCAGGCGCCGTTGTACCACAGCGGGATAGCCGGCATGTCGGTCAGCTGGATGCGCTGGATGTCCGACATAACGGCCTTCATCCCCTCGACATCCTCGATGGGGGTCTTGTCGAGCTGGACGACCAGGTCGAAGACTTCCTGGTTGTCGTAGCGGCCAAAGTTACCGTTGTTCATCTGCTCGGTGATGGGGTTGCGGAAGAGCCAGTCGTAGAAGGTCCAGGGGGTGTTGCTCATGTTGGAGCCGAAGTTGTTGATAGCCATATCAAAGGTGCCGCCGTAGAGCTGGTCGGAGTAGCCGCCAAAGTCCGGGAAGTCCGGCTCCAGGTTGATGCCAACGGCCTGGGCACTGCTGGCAACCACCCGGATAGATTCCATCCAGTCGGTCCAGCCAAAGGGAACAATGACTTTCAGCTCAATCTTGGAGCCATCGGGGGCTTCAACAAAGCCGTCGCCGTCGGTGTCTTTGTAGCCGGCGTCGGCCAGAATCTGGCGGGCCATGTCCGGGTCGTAGGAGAAGCCCAGTTCATCGACCACATCCTGGTCAACATACTGGGACCAGACCGGCAGGAGACCGGTGGGGTCAGACGCCTTCACAATGTTGCCGTAGACCACGTTCACAATCTGGTCCACATCGATGGCGTAGGCCATTGCCTTGCGGAAGGCCGGGTCATCCATGGGCTTCTTGGTGGTGTTCATAAAAAGGAAGGCAGTGTTGCCCGACAGCATGTAAGGCGGTTCCGGATACCAGGTGGAGATGCCGTAGCCGCCTTTGACCAGGGTCGCAATACCGGGCAGGAAGTTGTTGCTCAGGTCCAGGTTGGCCTGCAGAATCAGGCCCAGAGCCACGTTGTTGCTGGGGTTGACAATATCGACAATCCGTTTGGGGGCCACGTCCAGCCCAAGCTGTTCCTTGGCCCACCAGTTCTCGTTCTTCACCCAGACCATGCGGTCTTCGGAGTGGGTTTCGTACATGTAGGCGCCGGTGCCCAGCGGCGGCAGGTTGTCGCCAGAGGCAATTTCCTCTTCGGACCGGCCTTCCCACAGATGCTTGGGCACAATGGCCAGCGAGTACAGCAGGTTGCCCCATTCCTGGTACAGCGGCTCGGAGAAGGTGAACTTCACGGTGTAGTCATCCACCTGCTCGGCGCTTTCCAGCCAGTTCCACAGACTGTGGTAGTAAACCGATTCCAGTTTGCCCAGCTCAAAGGTAAAGACCACGTCCGCGGCGGTCAGCGGCTCGCCGTCGGTCCAGTTGACTCCCTGACGTACTTTCAGCTCATACTCCGTGTCGCTGACCCACTCGCCGCTCTCGGCCAGCCAGGGGATGTACTCGTTGGTCAGCGGGTCGTAAAGGAACAGGGTTTCATAGCACAGGCCGAGCGTACCGGTGGCATAGGCCCAGGGCTGGATGGGGTTCCAGCTGGTGGGCGGGCCCCACTGCTTGCCGCTGGTGTACAGGGTTTCGGCCCGGTCGTAAGTGACTTCTTCTGCCGAGGGTTCCGGAGTGACCTCAACAATCTTCTCCACCTCTTTGGTGACCACTTTTTCGACTTCCTTGGTCACCACCTTCTCTACTTCCTTGGTCACCACTTTTTCCACTTCTTTGGTGACCACTTTTTCGACCACCTGGGGCGTGGCGGCCTGCCCGCAAGCAGACAGGACCAGCAAGACGATTGCCACCAGGCTCAAGAGATACAGAGAGCGAATTTTCATTTTTCATCCTCCTTCTGGACAGATGAACCTCATCGTAAAATTGAATGTTTGCCGGTCTGCATTGACCTGCCCTGCAGAGACCCGGACCGGCCTTGTCAGGCCCTTGCAGGTCACACTCGCTTAACGAGTCTCCTGTAAGCGAATACCATCACCTCCTTTCCAGGATAGCTGAGGCAAAACAGAGACTTCTTTAGATACGCTTTTTGCAGGACGATATGAATGTCGCCCTATGCTTCACCCTATTTTTGGTAGCGCTCCCAAAAAAGGATAAAAAATCACTTCCGATGGACCACCCCGACTACGGACTGCCGCTCTATCAGGCTGGGCCTGATTTCCACCCGCACCTGTCCGATGTCCGGGTTTTCGGCCCGCTGGATGAGCAGTTGGGCGGCCAGCCGGCCCATGCCCATTTTATCGACCCGCATCGTGGTCAGCGCCGGGGTTACGTGCTGGGCCATGGCGATATTGTCGAACCCCATCACCGAAATATCTTCGGGCAGACGGTATCCCCTTTCCTGCAGAGCCGACATAATCCCGATGGCAATTTCATCGTTACAGCAAAACAGTGCTGTTATTTCTGGATGCTCCTCCAGATACAACAGCACTGCCTGGGTTGCCGCATCAATATAGAGATGGCTGTCAATAAAATGAAGCGGCAGTTGGTGCTCCGTCATGGCCTGGATATACCCCTGCCGCCTTTCCCGCAAGCTGGGATACCCTTCCGGCAGGCTTCCGACCACCGCAATCTGGCGATGCCCTTTTTCTATCAGGTACTGCACGGCCTGGTATGCCCCGGCAATATTGTCGGTGACTACAGCATCCCAACCGGACTGCACCGCATAGGCATCCACCAGCACCAGAGGACGCCCCGCAGATTCAAATGCCGGCAGGTCAACCTCCCGCAACCACGCCCCAACGATAAAGAATCCGTCAACCGATTCCTCCTGCACCAGACGAGGCACATCTAAGGGGTAGTTATCCTCATCCACCGGCAGGTGAGTGTAGAACAGATTGATATGATGCTGGCGGCAAATTGACTCTATACCGGTTAACACGGGCGTGTAAAAATGGTTGGTTAAAGGAGAATCTTTTGGGCCAACCTTCAACAGCAGGCCCACATTGCGAACCGAAGACGGGGACGGCTGGTCGCTTCCGGAGGCGGGGGAGCTGTAGCCCATTGCACGGGCAGTCTCCAGCACCTTCTGCCGTGTCTCTTGTCCAACCCCCGGCTTTCCCCTCAGCACTAATGATACCGTAGCCGGAGAAACATTACAAGCACGGGCGATATCGGCAATCGTTATTCGGGAACGACCACGAACGTTGTTCGTCATTTTAGTAAATTTTTTAGTAGAGTAGCTGTATATTACCACACTTTTTTGCTGTTGTCAATAGGTTTATCCGGTTTTTTAATAAAAATTTTAATGAATTACTAAAGAAACAGCACAAATACTATGCCAGGGACCAGCCATCTTTCTTCCCCGGCAACCGCGCTAACCTGACACCTTTCCCCCTCCTTGACAACCCTCCAAAATTCCCTATAATAGACAAAAGTTTTCTATAGTGGACTTACCGTTATGCCCTACCCTAAACAGGTTCCCGCCGTAGAAAAAGTTCTGCGGCTGTTGGAGGTGCTGGCCGCGGCCCCCGACGGTCTGACCGCCGGCGAGCTGGAGCAAAGCCTGCAGATTTCCCGAAGCAGTCTGTTTGCCCTGCTCAACACCCTCAAAGCCCGGCAGTACATTGAGCAGACCGACAACCGCGGCCCGTACCGCATTGGACCGGCCCTGTACGCCCTTGCCCCGGCCCACCTGCGCGAGCTGGACGCCCTCATCGAGGCTTTTCACAGCACCCCCGACCTGGACTCCATCCCGGAGACGCTGGCCCTCACCCGCCTGGACGGCGACGAAACCGTGGTCGTGGCCCGGCAGGACAGCCCCCGCCCGGTGCGGGTCGTGCTGGAGCTGGGCCAGCGCCGGCCCGCCGCTTCTACCGCCGACGGGCTGGTTCTGCTGGCCGCACAGCCGCACAGCGCGCCGCCGGAACTACAGCCGGTGCTGGGTAAGGTGCGCCGCCGCGGCTACGCCCGCACCGCCGACGATGAAACCATCAACCTGGCCGTCCCGGTCTGCCCCGACGGCTACCACCCGGTCGCCGCTCTGCTGATGGCCGCGCCGGCCTTCCGGGGCCGTCCCGGACAGGCCGTTCTGCTCACCCTGCGCCAGATGGCCGGCCAGCTTTCCTACCGGCTGGGGGCCACGGTGTACCGTCCCTACGGCCACCCCCCCACCAAAACGGTCGAGCCGACCACCGAGCTGTCTCCGCCGGAACTGGAAGAATTTCTGCGCCGCAGTCACGGAGCCAGGCTGGCCTGTGTCCGTCCCGACGGCGCGCCCCACGTGGTGCCGCTGTGGTACGAATGGGACGGTACGTACGTGTGGATTACCGCCTCTGCCGGAGCCAACTGGAAGAGCTACATCCGGCAAAACCCCTGGGTCTCCCTGACCATCGACGAGCCGTGGCCGCCCCTGCGCCGGGTCCTCATTGTGGGCCGGGCCGAGCCGGTGGCCGACGAGGCCGTGCCCGGCGGCATTGCCGGTCTGCGGGAGCGGCTGGAGGCCCGCTACCTGGGCCAGCGCCGGCTCCAAAACGAGACCGAAGAAGGGGCGGACTGGGAAGCATTCCGCATCGTACCCCAAAAAATCATCGGCCGGCGTGGCCTGGGAGGTGGTAAAAAGTCATGAGCCATTCCCCGCTTGATGTCCGCCTGCGGCAGGTCAGCCATACCTTCAACGGGCGGGACCGCGGTGTGCCCGCGCTGGCCAATATCAGCCTGACCATCGACAGCGGTGAATTCGTGGCCCTGGTTGGTCCCAGCGGGTGCGGCAAGTCTACCCTTCTGCGGCTGGTGGCCGGTCTGCTGACCCCCAGCCGCGGGTACATCACCCTGGGCGGACAGCCGCCGGCGCAGGCGCGCCGGCATAAGGCCATCGGCTGGATGGCCCAGCAAGCCGCCCTGCTCCCCTGGCGAACGGTGCTGGAAAACGTCCGCCTGCCCCTGCAGGTCAACCGGCAGGTCAACCGGCCTCCGGCCAGCCCGGAACAACTGCTGGCGCTGGTCGACCTGGCCGATTTTGCCGATGCCTACCCTCATACCCTGTCCGGCGGGATGCAGCAGAGGGTGGCCCTGGCTCGACTGCTGGCAACCGGGGCCTCCCTGTGGCTGATGGATGAGCCGTTTGCCGCCCTGGATGAGCTGACCCGCGGCAATCTGGCCGATGAACTGCTGGTCATCTGGCAGAAGTTCCGGCCTACTGTGCTGTGGGTGACCCACCATCTTCAGGAGGCGGTGTACCTGGCCGACCGGCTGGTGATTCTTTCGGCCCGGCCTGGACAGGTGGCCGGGGAGCTAACTATTGACCTGCCCCGGCCCCGCGACGATACTTCCGCCGATTTCCAGGCCCTGGTACGCCGGGCGCGGCAAATTCTGGGACGAGGACAGAATGGCTAACAAGCCGATAGTCAGCAAAAGAATCTTTGGCCTCCCGCAGAAGATAGCCACCTTCCGGCCCGGCGGAGAACGTATGACGACCGTACTCATTGTGGTGCTGGCGCTGCTGGCCTGGGAGGCCGGGGTGCGGCTGTCTGGCGCGCCGGTGTACCTTCTGCCGTCGCCGTCGGCTATTGGGGCGTGGTTGTGGCGCTACCCCTGGCCGCTGGCCCGCGCCGGCACGGTGACGCTGGTGGAGGCTCTGGCCGGGCTGGTCGCCGGGACGCTGGTGGGGCTGACCCTGGCCCTGGTGCTGAACTTCTGGAGCCGGCTGGAGCAGGGGGTGCTGTCGCTGGCCCTGCTCATCAAGGCCACGCCGATTATTGCCATTGCCCCCATTCTGACCATCTGGCTGGGGTTTGGCCCGGCCCCCAAAATTGTGGTCACGGCCCTGCTGACCTTTTTCCCGGTGCTGATTAACGCCCTGACCGGCTTCAGAGCGGCAGACCCGGCAATTCTGGATGTTATGCGCTCGCTGGATGCCAGTCCGGGGGAGATTTTTGTGCACGTTCGCTGGCCTTCAGCGCGGCCCTACCTGTTCGCCGCGCTGAAGGTGGTAGGACCGCTGGCGATGATTGGCGCGGTAGTCGCCGAATGGGTGGGCGCGTCCAGCGGTCTGGGGCGGGAGATGTGGCTGGCCTACACCAACCTGAATATGCCCGCCCTTTTCGCGGCGGTATTTGTGCTAACTCTCCTCAGCACGATGGTCTACCAAGTCATCCTGTGGCTGGAACGAAAGTGGTCGTTTTGGAGAGTGGGCGATTAGGGGGTGGAGATTGGGAGATTAGGAGATTCATTCCACACCCCGTATCCCCTATCCCACATCCTCCACCTTTATCAAAAAGTAACTATTCAGGTGCGGGCTGTTTCCCCTCACCCCACCCCGCCCGCCTTAACGGCGGGTGGGGTGGGGTGAGGGGGATTGACGGCCGGAGTGCTGAACAGTATACAAG
>RFJV01000179.1 GCA_003694775.1 Chloroflexota bacterium
GCCCCCATAGCCTCTGAGACTTTTGCCACAAGTGCCCGACAATGATATAATGACAGGGAGCTGGGGAAGCTCCCCAACTCCCTAAACGAACTAACCAACTTGCAAACTCATCAACTCACAAACTAACCAAGGAGAGAGCCAATGAGATTCGGTGGATTAGGTGGCTGGGAATGGATTATCATCCTGATAATCGTTATCATTCTCTTTGGCGGCAGTCGGCTGGCTGGTGTTGGCGCGGCTCTGGGACAGTCCATTCGGGAATTTCGCGAAGCCGTTTCCGGCGATAAAGAAGACAAAGACGAAGATAAATCAGACGAAGCCTGATTCTGGCTTGTTTCTCTTTTTCCGTAGTATTCTGAGCCGTGCCGCCGCCTGACAGGTCGCACCGGCATCCCGGTATTAAACTACCTTCTGTAGGGCGATATTAATGTCGCCCTGCAGATTCCCCGGTTTATTACCATAAACCGTCCACGAATTTTCCGGCAGGGCGCAAACTGCCCCGGCACAAGGGGCATATGTGGTTTGACCGGATGTTTGTGGGCGTTTTTTACTGCCCGTCCCCTCCCCCTTCAACCTTCAACCTTTCAAAGCAGGGTCACCGGGTCTATATCGACCCGCCAGCCGGCAGGCAAAGGCAGGAGCGGGCGCAGTACTTCTGCCGGGTCCGGGGCGCGGAGCAGAATTTGCCAGCGATATTCATTCTGCACCCGGCGTACATAGCCCGGCGTGGGACCAATCACCTCCACCGCCGGGTATCCCTGCCGGGCCACGTGCAGGCGCAGTCGCCGGGCCAGACTGCGGGCCGCTTCGGCGCTCTTTTTTGCCCCCGGCCCGCTGTACAGCAGGAGGGCCAGCCGCTTGAACGGCGGGTACTGCTGTTCCCGTCGAAAGGCCAGCTCCATGCGGTAAAATCCTTCGTAATCGTGTTGGGCCGCGGCCAGAATGGCCGGCTGGTCCGGATTGTAGGTCTGCACAATCACCCGCCCCCCCAGCGGACTGCGCCCCGCCCGCCCGGCCACCTGCATCAGCAGTTGAAAGGTCCGTTCCGCGGCCCGGAAGTCGGGCAGGTAGAGGGCCGTATCCGCCGAAATGACCCCCACCAGCGTCACCAGGGGCAAATCCAGCCCCTTGGCTACCATCTGCGTCCCGACCATCACGTTGGCGTGTCCCCGCTGAAAATGCTCCAGAAAAATATCGTGGCTCCCTTTCTGGCGGGTGGAGTCCTGGTCCCAGCGGATAGGCTGGGCTTGGGGAAACATTTCCCGCACCGCCTCCTCCACTCGCTGGGTCCCCAGCCCAAAGTAGCGAATGCGCCGGCTTTTGCATTCCGGGCACACGCTGGCCGAACGGGTGTGGTAGCCGCAGTAGTGGCACACCAGCACCCCGTTATCCGCGTGATAGGTCAGCGTGGTTTCGCACCTGGGACAGGCCATCACGTAGCCGCAGTCGCGGCAAATGACAAACGTGGCCGACCCGCGGCGGTTCAGAAACAGGATGACCTGCTCCCCCCGGTCCAGGGTTTCCCGGATGCCCTCCTGCAGAGCGCGGCTGAAAATGGTGCGGTTGCCCGCCTTCAGCTCTTCCCGCATGTCGACCACCTCCACCGGCGGCAGGGGGAGCGACAGCAGGCCGTTGCTTTCGATAGCGATGGACGGCCTGTCCTCACCGTGCCGGGCCATCTGCCGGCGCACCTGTTTGTGTCCGGTATGGGCCAGAATCCGGTTGGGCAGGTGCAGGAGCCGGAACTCGCCCCGCTCGGCCAGGCGGTAGGTGCTCACATCCGGGGTGGCGCTCCCCAGAATGACCAGCGCGCCGCTCAGCCGGGCCAGCTCCAGGGCTGTTTCGCGGGCGTGGAAAATCGGCGACCGGTCTCTCTGCTTGTAGACCGGCTCGTGCTCCTCGTCTACAATGATGACCCCCAGATTTTTGACCGGTGCGAACAGGGCGGAACGCGGCCCCACCACAATGCTCAGCTCGCCGCGGCGCACCCGCTCCCAGGTGTCGTACCGCTCGCCGGGAGAGAGCGCCGAATGCCAGACAGCCACATCGTCGGGAAAGCGCGCCCCCACCCGCATCACCGTTTGCGCGGCCAGGGTAATTTCCGGCACCAGCATAATGGCCCCCTGTCCGGCCTGCCTGGCCGCGGCGATGGCCCGCAGGTAAATCTCGGTTTTGCCGGAGCCGGTTACGCCGTGCAGTAAAACCGGCCGGGGCGGCTGTTCCAACCGCCAGTGCTCCTGCAGAGCCTCCCACACCGCCTGCTGGTCCGAGGTCAGCGGCGGGGGGTGGTCTGGCTCGAATTCCCGGCCCAGGAGCGGGTCGCGCCAGCGGCGCGCCTCGTGCAGGCGAACGAGTCCGGCTTCGGCCAACTGGCGCAGGGTTTGCCGGTCGGCGCTGGTCTGGCTGTAGACCAGACCCACCCAGAGCGGCTCCTGTTCCGCAGCCAGCAGGCGGAGCACCGCGGCCTGCTTGTGACTGCGCCGCAGTTGAATGATGGCCTCGGTCAGGTGGTCTTCCGGCAGGGTCAGGGCGATGCGTTCTGGCTCGTCAAAAAATGTGACCCGCCCCTGCCGGTGCAGGTTGTTGAGCACGCCGGTGCTCACGCCGAGCGCCTCTTTCAGCTCGTCTACGGGCACGGGGTGGGGCCGCGCCTGCAGATAGGCCAGCACCCTGCGGGCCGCGTCCGAGCGCGGGGGGTCAGCCTGGGCCGCGGCCTGCTGAGCCGGCGACAGGCCGACCAGCCGGTGCGCCGGGGTCAGCCGGACCCAGCCCTTTTTTGCCAGCGACATGGCCGAACTGCGACTGCAGCCCACCGCGGCCAGCACATCCGGCAGGGCCGGCAGGGGGTCGTCCAGGGCGTGCAGATGAAGGAGAATATCGGCCTGGGGCGAGGCCGCGCCCAGCGAGAGAAGCACCTTTTCCACTTCATCGGGCGGAACCAGCAGTTCCACCCGGTGCTCCATTTTCGGCCCGACCTTCGGGGGGGCCAGCCCGCCCACTTTCCGGGCCAGTCCGTGCTCGATGAGCAGGTCCGCGGCGGCAGAGTCCACCTCGGACAGGGGGATGGTTTTGCGCCGGTACAGGTCGGCCAGCAGGCGGCGAGCCGCGGGCGGCAGGTTGGGGGATGGCTGGCCGGTTTCGGTGGCCGGCTGGAGGAAAAATTCCGGCTTGCGACCGGTTCCGGGCGGCAGAAACAGGCGGATGCACTCGCTGATAGGGGCCAGGTAGGTGTCCGACAGCCAGCGGGCCAGGGCCAGTTGGGTTGGCCGGAGCACCGGCTCCGGGTCCAGCAGGTCGGCAATGGGGCGGGTGTTTTCTACCGGAGAGTCATCGGTCAGGTTGACCACCACCGCGGCCAACTGCTGGGTGCGGAACGGCACTGCCACCAGGTGTCCCGGCTGGAGCCGGTCGGCCAGATGGGGGGGGATGTGGTAGTGAAAGGTCAGGGCCAGCGGATTCTGGCCGGGGTAGCGGTGCGCCTCGGAGTCGGGGGGCTGTTCCGGCAGGGGAATACCGGCATTTTCCGGTAGCGGGACAATGCGCCGCCCCCGCCGGACGATGGGCCGGTCGACCACCACTTCGGCAAACTTCATCGCCGCGCTCAATCCGGCAGGCTGAAGGCCACCGCGGCATAGCCCACCACGCTGTCTTTGGCCGGGTACACGTCACCGCTGGTGGCGTACTTGATGAGGGTGGCTTTTTCTGCGCCCAGGGCGCGGGCGGCATAGATGACCGTGGCAATTGGCCCCGCGCCGCAGGCCAGCGGTTCCCCGCGCCAGCGCCCGGCGTCCACGTGCGCCAGCAGGCCGTCGGCGTCCATGTTGAGGACAAAGCTGAGGGTATCCTGGTCCAGTTTTCGGGCGGTGTCGTCGTCAAAATAGTGGCTCAGGTCACTGCTGGCGACCAGCAGGACGTCGTCGCGGTTCTGGATGGCGGCGACAATCGCTTCGGCCAGCCGGCGGCAGGTGGCCTGGGTTTGACTGCCGAGCATCAGCGGCACCAGGCTGAACTGCTTCAGGGCGACCTGCAGGAAAGGCAGTTCGATTTCCAGGGAGTGTTCCTGGTCGCGGTGGAGGAAAACCAGCTCAAAATGGTCCTGGATGGTGTGGAGCAGGCGCAGGTCTACCGGGATGTCGCCCAGGGGGGTGCGCCAGGTGTCGGCCTGAGGGGTGGAGACTCGTCCGGGCGCGGCCCCGCGGTGGTCTGGCCCCAGCAGAACCACAGTGCGGAATTTGTCGGGGGCCAGTTGGGCAAAGGCCGCTCCGGCCACGTGCCCGCTGAAAAAGTGACCGGCATGCGGTGCGACCAGCCCCACGGGCCGGCCAATGTTTACCTGTGGGGCCTCCCGCAGGTAGGCGGATATTTCGGCCTGCAATCTTTCTGCCGACGCGCTGTACCACTGCCCGTCGGCAAACCGGGGTTCACGGACTAACAGTTTTTCTGCCATCTCCCGACCTCCATTACTTCTCCTGCTTTATCCCCAAATTGTCAGCGATAGCGAGACTCCACCGGACAGTACTGCCAGGGCCAGAACCGGCACCCACCAGCGGTTGAGCAGGGAAACGGTGTCCACAACTCGCGGGAAGAGGGTGTATTCATCCACCACCTGATAGCGAGGGGCCAGGGCGTAGCCCATAGCAAAACCGGCCACCAGACCACCGATGTGGGCCAGGTTGTCGATGCCGGGAACGGTGAACCCAAAAACCAGGTTAATGCCGATGATGACCAGCGTGTTCATCATTCGCTGGCGGCCAAATGTACCAAAGGTGCTCCGGTGGAGCATAAAGTAAGCCAGGTTCATCCCTATCACGCCGAAGATGGCCCCGGACGCGCCGGCGGAAAACACGGCCGGCCCGCGGGCGGCAAAGCTGGCCAGACTGCCGAACAGGCCAGCCAGGATGTAGGTCAGAATAAACCGGTCCGGGCCGTACAGCCGCTCCATTTCCAGGCCAAAAATGAACAGGGCGTAGGCATTGAAAAACAGGTGCGTCAGGCCGATGTGCAGAAACATCGAGGTAAACAGCCGCCACACCTCCCCGTCCAGGATAGCCGGGCCAAAGTTAGCCCCAAACGTGACCAGCACCACCGGGTCGGTGGACCCGCCGGCCAGCTCCATCAACAGCCAGACTACCACAATGATGACCAGCAGGATGTAGGTAAAAAACGGCTTGCTGAGCGGCAAAGGCAGACGGACCGTCGGTGGTGGCGGCGGCGCGTCTGCGGGATGGTCAAAATCGTTCACAGGGTTATCTCCCTTTGCTGAACCCGGCACTTCTCCGCGGTGATAATGGCCGCGATTTTGCGGCAGGTTTCATCGAGCTGGTTTTCGGCATTGATGACCACGTAGTCGAACCAGTCTATCTGCTTCAGTTCCTGCCGGGCAGTGGCGATGCGCAGGCGGAGCTGGTCTTCCGGCTCGGTTTTGCGCTCCTGCAGGCGGCGCACCAGTGCCTCTTCCGATTCCGCGGACAGGAAAATCAGCACTGCTTCTGGAACCAGTTTGCGGATGGTGGCCGCGCCCTGCACGTCGATGCGCATGATAACGTCCTGGCCGCTGGCCAGGGCCTCGCGTACCTGGGCCTTTGGAATACCCTTGTAGTCGCCGTATACAATGGCGTATTCCAGCAGTTCTCCCTGCTCAATCAGGTCGGCGAATTCATGCTTGGAGATGAAAAAGTAGTCCCTGCCGTGCACCTCGCCGGGCCGTTTGGGCCGGGTGGTCGCCGTGACCACAAAATGGAACGGATAGCCCAGCTCCTTCATTCGTTTCAGGGTCATATCCTTGCCTACCCCCGACGGGCCGGAGATAACGACCAGCAGGGGATTTTCCCGGTAGTGGTACGGGTCAATTCGGTGGCTCATTGGTAATTGTATGCTCCTCGCGTAAAAGGATGATGCGGGGATGAATCTCCCAATCTCCATTCTCATGATGCCGTCAAACCGGTGATGTGGCAATTCTGGAGCGGTGATTTGTTTGGTGGTCGGGACGGTTGCGCGTATAATCAGGGTGGAATTACGTTCAGGAGGTCAGACCATGCCGATATACGAATACGGATGCTACGACTGCCGGAAACGGGTACAGGTATTTTTCCGCACCTTTACCGATGCCGAGACCAAACCGCCGGTCTGCCCCCGTTGCGGGGGGACGCGGCTCAAGCGGCTGGTCTCCCGAACAGCCTTTGTCCGCTCGGAGGAGAGCCGGCTGGAAAGCCTGGCCGACCCGTCCAATCTCGCCGGGCTGGACGAGAACGACCCCAAGTCGATTGCCCGCTGGATGCGCCGGATGAGCGGCGAACTGGGCGAGGATTTGGGCGACGAGTTCAACGAGGTAGTCGACCGGCTGGAAGCCGGTGAAGACCCGGAGTCGATTGAGCAGTCGCTCCCCGATTTGGGGATGGACGGCGGCGCGGCAGACGACTGGATGGGGGATTAGGTCGGCAGGAGAGAGCGGAGCTTCTCCTCTACCTGGGCGCAGATGCACCGGTGAATCTCCTCCACCGAAGCCGACGCGTCGACCACCAGCCAGCGTTCCGGCTCGCGGCGGGCCATTTCCAGGTAGCCGGCCCGCACCCGCTGATGAAACTCCACCGCCAATCGGTCCATCCGGTTCAGTTCTCCCTGACCGGCCCGATTGGCGGCTTCTTTTCTGCGCAGTCCTTCCTCTACCGGCAGGTCCAGGTAGATGGTCAAATCCGGCTTCAGCCCCTGGGTGGCAAAGGCCGTAATCAACTGCAGGGCTTCAAAATCCAGGCGGCGACCATACCCCTGATAGGCAAAAGTGCTGTCGGCGTACCGGTCGCACAGGACAATTTCACCCTGGGCCAGCCGGGGCAGGATGACCTGCTCCACCAACTGCGCCCGGCTGGCCGAGTAGAGCAGGATTTCGGCCCGGGCGCTCATTTCGGTGTTGTGAATGTCGTGCAGAATCTGCCGAATCTGGTCGCCGATGGGCGTGCCGCCCGGTTCGCGGGTGACGTAAACGGGGTGTCCTTGCCGGCGCAGGTAGCCGGTCAGCAGGCCAATCTGGGTGCTCTTGCCGGAACCGTCTGGCCCCTCAAAGGTGATGAACAGGCTCATGGGACGCGCTCCGGCGGCGTGTCCCGGTAGATGCGCACCCGGCGGTTGGGTTCGCGGCCCAGGCTGTGCGACAGCAGATTGGCCCGGCGCACCATTTCGTGCTGTTCCCGGCGGATGTAAGACTGCTGGGGCGAAAGCTCCACGCTCTTGGCTCCGCTCAGCACCTTGCGGATGGCCTCCTGTGTTTCGCGCAGGGCGATGGCAACCGGGTCTACCTCCTCCGGGCTGAGGGAGAAAATGTCTGCCAGGCAGGTTTCCATCTGGGTGACGGTGTTGGAGCGCAGAACGTAAATGGGCTTGCCCAGCCGCTCGGCGGTGGTGATGGGCTGGGGATGCTTGCGGTAGTAGCTTTTGAGCGTCATCAGCACGTCGGCATCGTCCAGGTCATCCACCAGGGTGACCGGCAGACGCAGGGTGCGGGCGGCCTGCCGCAGACGGTTCTGCCCCACGCCGTAAGGGTAAATTTTGACCGGCTGAACCGGCGGCTCCGGCGCAAACTCGGTTTGCCGCGGGGTGGTGTAGCCCTCCATCCGGCTGTCGTACTCGATGTTGTAGCTGTAGCGCGGTGCGCCCCGGCTGGGTTCTGCCGGTGAGGTGGAGACCTGTTCAATACGGATGCGGCCTTCCTCGTCCCGGTAGCGAATTTCCGGCGTCAGCGGTTTCTGGCGCAGGAGCATATCCACAGCGCGGGCCACATCGTGATGCACCACAAAGGTCTGACGGTCCTTGATTTCCACCAGCACGTCGAAGGTGGGCGGAGCGCGGCGTTCCAGCACCGTCTTCTGTGTACCCCGCCGGCGGGCCTCCTCGTCCGAGAGGGTCACGCTGTCGATACCGCCGACCAGGTCGGACAGGGTGGGGTTCATCAGCAGGTTTTCCAGCGTGTTGCCGTGGGCCGTGCCCACCAGCTGGACGCCTCGTTCGGCGATGGTGCGGGCGGCTTCGGCTTCAAGCTGGCGGCCAATTTCGTCGATGATGATGACCTCCGGCATGTGGTTCTCCACGGCCTCAATCATCACCTCGTGCTGTAGGCTGGGCCGGGCGACCTGCATGCGGCGGGCGCGGCCAATGGCCGGGTGGGGGATGTCGCCATCACCGGCAATCTCGTTGGAGGTGTCTACAATGACCACCCGCTTGGTCTCGGCCAGCACCCGTGCCGCCTCGCGCAGAAGGGTGGTTTTCCCTACACCGGGCCGTCCCAGCAGGAGCAGGCTTTTGCCGGATTCCAGGATGTCCTGGACAATGTCAACCGTGCCGTACACGGCCCGCCCAACCCGGCAGGTCAGGCCGATGATTTTTCCCTGCCGGTTGCGAATACCGGAAATCCGGTGCAGGGTGCGCTCGATGCCGGCCCGGTTGTCGCCCATAAACTGCCCGATGCGGTCGGTCACGTAGTCCAGGTCTTCCTGGGTGACCTCCTGCTCGCTGAGCACGATTTCCCGGTCGGTATAGCGGGCCTCAGGCTGTCGCCCCAGGTCCATGATGATTTCCAGGAGCTTGTCGCCCTCGTCCGCTTCTTCGAGTACTTTCCGGATGTGCGGCGGTAAAACCGCCAGCAAGGCATCCAGGTCGTCGGTAATTTTGATTTGCGTATGTTCCATAGGTTAGTTTGTTAGTTTGTTAGTTTGTTAGTTTGTTAGTTGGTTAGTTTTGGAGTTGGAGAGTTGGGGAGTTAGGGGAGTTTTGAATGCTGAATTTTGAATTTTAAGTTTTTTATCCCACATCTTCCCTTGTTAGTCTGAGTAGGTGCGTTAGTTTTAATCCCCAATCTCCAATCTCCAATCCCTAATCTCCACTCTCTAATCTCTAATCTCCTGCCAGTTCATCGAACTGGTGGCCGCGCCTTCGGTGGGTGATTTTTCCAGGGCCGGTATCAGGGCCGGGATTTTGCCCCGCACCCGTACCGCCAGATGTTTGACCACCAGGGTCTGGCTGGTGAGCGGCTCAAAACCGAGCCGGGGCAGAACGTTGGCCCATCCCGGCTCGTACTGCTGAAAGGCAAAGTAAACCGGCAGGTTGGGCCGGCGGGCGGTCAGCCGGAGCGCGGCCCGGGCCAGGTTTTCGGCCTGGTCCAGGGCATCCGGATGGAGCAGGGTTCTGACCAGGTAGCCGCTTTTGCCAATCCGCAGGTGCAGACCGGCCAGCAGTTCGCCTTCCTCTTCCCATACAAATCCCCGCCGGCGACCCTGTTCTCCCCAGCGGCGAGGCGTAATGGCCCATTGCCCCTGGGCCAGCCCTTCGGCGTTCTGTACGGCGCGGGGGGCCAGCGTGGTGTACAGCTTCTGCAGGCCCCAGCCGTCGCTGGCGTGCTGGGGGCGCAGGCGGATGGTCGAGCTGATTTGCCGGCGGTCTATGTTGGGCCGGAGGCGGTAGATGTTGGTCTGCCCGTACTCCTGAAACCCCACGTGCCGGAACAGCTTCAGCTCCTCGCTCTGCATTGGCAGACGGGCGTACAGCCGCAAACTGCCCCGCTCTGCCGTTTGCACACACAGGTGGGTGAGCAGTCTTTGCCAGATGGCGTGACTGCCGTTGCCCGTTTCCAGCGCCGGCGACATAAACACCACGTCTCGTTCCGGTCGTCCGGGACGGGTGCGCATCTGGGCCAGGCCCAGCATTCTTTTGCTGTCGTCTTGCTGGTCGAGAATAAACGTTGACGGTCCGGTGTGCGGTGATAAAATAGATTCTAACAGCACCGAGCGCAACGGTGAGCGAGGATGCGTTAACTGCTCTTCTATGTCCAGAGGGGTTCCCACCCGCTGTAAACGCGCCACCAACAACGCGTCGCGCCACTGGAAGGGTCTAATCAAGGTATGTTCTCAATCCCAAATAATAACC
>RFJV01000776.1 GCA_003694775.1 Chloroflexota bacterium
GATACCGAGGTCATCACCCACCTGATAGACAAGCACCTGGCCGAAGGCGACAGCCTGGTCGACGCCTGCCGCCGCGCCTTTATGCGGTTGGACGGCGCGCACGCCATTGCCGTCATCAGCAAGCGGGAACCGGACAAGATAGTGGCCGTCCGGCTGGGCAACGCCGGCGGGGTCATTGTGGGGCTGGGGCAGGGCGAAAACTTCCTGGCCTCCGACATCCCGGCCATTCTGGAGCACACCCAGCAGATGGTCTTTCTGGAAGACCAGGAGCTGGCTATCATCACCGCCGGCGGCGTGTCGTTTATGCGCCTGGACGGAACGCCCATCGAAAAGCAGGCCCAGCACATCGGCTGGGACCCGGTCAGCGCGGTAAAGGGCCAGTACCGTCACTTTATGCAGAAAGAAATCTACGAACAGCCCCAATCTATTCAGGACACTATCCGCGGCCGGATTGACTTCCTCACCGGGCAGGTCAGCCTGGAGAGCCTGCCCCTGACCGCCGAAGAAGCACGCGCCATCAACCGGCTGGTCATTGTGGCTTGCGGCACTTCGGCCTATGCCGGTCTGGTGGGCAAATTCATCATCGAAAAGCTGGCCCGGCTCCAGGTAGAGGTAGATTACGCCTCGGAGTTCCGCTACCGCGACCCCCTCATTGACGAGCACACCGTGGTTTTAGCCATCACCCAATCGGGGGAAACGGTTGACACCCTGGCGGCGATGGAAGAAGGCCGGCAAAAAGGGGCCAGGTTGTGGAGCATCGTCAACGTGCAGGGCAGTATGGCCCACCGTATCAGCGATGGCGTCATTCTGATGCACGCCGGACCGGAAATCGGCGTGGCCAGCACCAAGGCGTTTACCGCCACCCTGACCGACCTGCTCCTGCTGGGGATGTACCTGGGACAGCTCCGGGGAACCCTGTCCGGGGAACAAAGCCGCGAACTGGCCGCGGCGCTGGCCCGTCTGCCGGACCTGGCCGGGGATGTCCTGCAGGACGGCTACAATGATTACGACTCGCTGGTCAGCCTGTACCACCGCCACGAGGACTTCCTGTTCCTGGGCCGGGGCATCAACTATCCGATTGCCCTGGAGGGCGCGCTGAAGCTGAAAGAAATCAGCTACATCCACGCCGAAGGCTACCCCGCCGGGGAGATGAAGCACGGCCCCATCGCCCTGATTGACGAAAATATGCCCGTGGTGTCAATTGTGACCCAGGACAACGTGTACGACAAGATGATGAGCCAGATTGAACAGGTACGGGCGCGCAAGGGAATTGTCATCTCCCTCATCAACGAAGGCGACCGGGCAGTCGCCGAAAAATCAGACCACGTGCTGACCATTCCCAGGGCCCACCCCCTGATTATGCCGATAATCTCGGTGATTCCGCTCCAGCTTTTGGCCTACCATATGGCCGTCTGGCGCGGCGC
>RFJV01000180.1 GCA_003694775.1 Chloroflexota bacterium
CATTCTGCATCCGTCTCACCCCCTAAATTTTTCAGAGTTGCTTCTGATGTTTTTTCACCCAACCGGTGGTACACTATGCTCCAGAAACGCCCGGAACTTTTCCCGCAAAAAATGGAAGCTCAAATTCTGCCCGTCCGGAATCTCCCACACCGGACGGCACTTGGAGAAAATATTGGTGGTATGACTGCTGACCGTTTTTATCGAAATAACCAGCCGTTCGGCCACCTGCTGGGGAGTCAGCCCCTCGGCAAAGGCCCGGACGACCTCCCGTTCGCGGCGGGTCAGGTCGTTCCAAACCTGCTGGCATCGCCGGCGCTCGGTGCTGTCCAGCCAGGCCGTCTGCCGGGCCAGAACTTCGGACGGCGTTTGACCCGCCGGCCCGGCCCCCAACAGCGACCCCAGATACGCCCCCCACGGGACCACCGGAACCTGAACCAGCCACACCCGCCCGCCGACCTCATCGTGCATCACCGCACCTGCGCCGGCCTGGGCCAGCAGGTCCGGCTCGGTGTAGATGTGCCATACCCGGTCCGCGTGGCCGCAGTGGAGCATGGCCGCGCTCAGCACCATCAGCCCCATCATCCGCGGCCCACCGGCCAGACACAGATGCAGAGTCCGGCCGGCCCGCTTCAAGTCCGTGACCAGACGGAACACAATCTCCCGCACCGTCTCCGCCTCGGCCTCGGTGCGGATAGCGGTCAGCACCCCGTCTGCCCGGCGCAGGGGGACCGGTCTGAAGCGGCACGGACGCCCGCGGTACGTATCGCCGGCAAACTCCTCCGCCAGCCGCGCCAGCGACCGGGCCACCCGTTCATCCTCTGCCGAAAGGTGCACCGCAAACACCTCCCGCACCTGCTCGCCCCGGGCCAGCAACCAGTCCAGAGCAAAGGTCACAATCTGGGGCTTGCCCCCCAGCGTGCAAATCAACGTGGAATCATTGGTAGAAATCATAACTCCCCTCTGAAATTAAAGGCGGAAGGATGAATATCGTCCTATCGCAATATCGCCCTATCGCAATATCGCAATATCACTCTATCGCAATATCGCCATATCACCCTATCGCAATATCGCCCCAGGAGGTCAAACCATGGAACTTTTCCCAGCTCTGCTCATCGGCGGACCGCCGCACAGCGGCAAATCTGTCCTGGCTTACAACCTGTCGCAAGCCTTCCGGTGTCTGGGCCTGGAGCACTACCTGCTCCGGGCCGCGCCCGACGGTGAAGGTGACTGGTCGAACGAGGCCGACCAGTCGCTGGTGCGGGCTATCCGGGTAAAGAACGATTGGAGCCGGCAGTTTGTCGATAATATCTGCCGCGACATCGCCAACCGCCACCTGCCCCTGCTGGTCGATGTGGGCGGGCGGCCCGAACCCTGGCAGAAGGCGATTTTCGGTCAGTGCACCCATGCCGTTCTTATTGCCGCTACTCCGCAGGCCCTGGATGTGTGGCGGCTCGATGCCCACCGCCACAACCTGACCGTCCTGGCCGAACTGAAGTCTACCCTTGAGGGCGAACCGGAAATTTACAGCCGGCAACCGGTTTTCCAGGCCAGGCTGACCAACCTCCAACGGGGTCAACTGCTGGACGACCCCGTCTTCAACGCCCTGGTTGACCATCTCCAGCCGTACTTCCGCTTTTCTGCCGACGAACTGCGCCAGATTCGCCGCCAGATGGCCCCGGTCGATTCGGTGGTCGAACTGACTCCCCTGGCCCGCACGCTCGGTGTTCCGGTGGACGGGGAAAAGGTGCACTGGCGGCCCGACCATCTGCCGCAGGTGCTGAACTACCTGCCCTCAGGAGAACCGCTGGCCCTGGAAGGACGCGCCCCCAACTGGCTGTACGCGGCCATTGCCCTGCATACTTACCCGGCGGATTTTTACCAGTTCGACGTGCGGCAGGGCTGGATTGCCCCGCCGGTGCTGGCTTTTGGCGACCCGCCGGCAGAATCTCTGCTGACCTGCCGCCGCCTCGACGGGCCGGATGGGCAGGTGACGCTCGACTTCCGTCTTGAGGTGGCATACCTGGACTACCTGGAAGCCGACCGGCTGGTAATTCCCCCTCTGCCGCCAACCGACCTGCTGGTCATCAGCGGCAGACTGCCCCACTGGCTGACCGTCTCGCTGGCCGTGGCTTGCCGCGGGGTGAAGACGCTGGCGGTTTACCAGCCGCAGGCCGGCGCAGTGGTGGTTTGGGCACGTGGTGGGCCGTTCGCACCGGGAGACATCCTCCCCCCGGAGCGCGTCAGCATACCGGCTCCAGACGCCGCGAGGTAAAACAGCGGGATGTGTAATTTTTTCTGCCGGGGAAATATAGCCCTTACCTGCCGGGAGAGATACGGAGGCAGGGAAAAACGAAGTCAGGACAGATGAGCAGGCCAGACTCCGGCGACTGGTAATGAGGTCCATTTATTCCAGTTTGCAGGTGTTCCTTCTGCCCGCGCCGGAAAATCCCCCCTGGTCCATTGTGATTGGCGCAGTAGGCTAGGGATTGGTGTTAGTATAACATAAAAAGAGATGGCGGGTCAACCCCTGATTAATGGGGA
>RFJV01000181.1 GCA_003694775.1 Chloroflexota bacterium
AGATACAAAATTCAAAACTCAAATGAGCGCTCATTCGCCGCACGTGGAAGACTCAATACCAGCCTATGTGCTGGACATCCTGGAACCGGACGAGTTTGTTCTGGTATCGGAACACCTGGCCCGGTGTCCCTTCTGCCGCGCCGAGTGGCGCCGCTACAGCAACGTGGTCCATCATCTGGCCCTGGCCGCGCCAGAGGTTGACCCGCCCGCCGACCTGAAAGACCGCCTGATGGCCCGCATCCGGCCCGAAGAACCACCCCGCCCGTCCCTGCGGTCTCGGCTGACCGGCTGGCTTCGCCTCCCGGCCTCACCGGCGCTGACCACCGCGGCCCTGGCCGTGATGATTGCTCTCGTCTTCAGCAACATCTGGCTGTGGCGGCAGGTCAACCAGCTCCGGCAGACGCCCTCCATACCTATGCAAAGCATCACCCTGACCAGCACCGAAGCCGCACCGGAAGCCAGAGGGGTTATCATCATCAGCGAATCCGGTGAATACGGTGCCCTGGTGGTGGACCACCTCCCCCCTCTGGACCCCGCCCACCAGTACCAGCTCTGGCTCATTGAAGACGGTAAGCGCGTTTCCGGCGCAGTATTTTCCGTAGAGGATGACGGCTACGCCGCCATTTCCATTTCCTCGGACATGCCGCTGAACCAGTTTTCCGGTTTTGGGATTACTGTTGAACCATCCGGAGGAAGTCCCGGCCCCACCGGAGAGAAAGTACTGGGCGGCACATTCTGACCCCGGCAGTTTTTCCCTTCATACATCCATCCACCGTTATCCTGCGTATTACTGCATGTCCTGCAAAAGGCCCAATACTGCAGGCTTTCATCTCACCAGAAAGGAGGTGCAGTCAAAAACGGTAAATAATAAATCCCATTTTTTGTTAACCACATTTCAAATGATGGAGATTGGAGATTGGAGATTCCATCTTCCTCTCTCCGCCTTCAGCCTTTATTTCAGGAGGGAAACATTGAAATCTGTCCGAACTGTACTGCTGTTGGGATTGGCCGTTATTCTGAGCGGCCTGATGGGTTCGGTGGCTTATGCCCAGGACCCCGACCAGGGTAAAGCAACCTACGAGGAACAGGTCTGGCAGTGCCAGCGCTGTCACGGACCGAACGGCGAAGGGCTGTATGCCCGCCCGCTGGCCGGGAGCGAGAAATCCGCTCAGGAGTGGCTGGACCAGGTCCGCAACGGCGGCAGGGCTATGCCGGCCTTCTCCGCCGAACAGGTGTCGGACCAGCAAATCCTGGACATGCAGGCCTACTTCAGCGGCCTGACCAAGCCGGCCAACTTTACTCCCAAACAACCGCCGACTGCGGAAGACCCCGGCCAAAACCTCATGCTCCAGAAGCGGTGCGTGGCCTGTCACGAGGAGGAAGCCACCACCGGACAGGGGCGGTTAATCAGCAACTTTATCGACCGGGGTGTTGTGCCGACCCAGGAAGTGGTGGTCAAACAGCTCCGCACCCCCTTCAAGAATATGCCATCCTTCCGACCCGAACAGGTCAGCGATGATGAAGCCGCGCTGATTGCTGAGTTCCTGGCGGCCCAGGTAGCGGCCCAAACCCCGCCACCTGCTCTGCCGCAGTCCGGCGGCGAAACATCATCCCCGATGTTCCCGCTGGTCTTGCTGGCCGTCGGCACAGCTTTGGCCCTGACCGGTCTGGCTCTGCGCCGCGGGTTGGCCCGCTAACAGCTCACCCGGAGGGACGCCCCGCGGGGCGTCCCTCCCCTGACTTCTGGAGAAAAATCCCGTCCTATGGAACTTATTACCCGTATTATCAACGCCATCGTCGATGTGCATCCCCTGCACAGTATGACGGTTCACTTTCCCATTGCCCTTACCGGCGTGGCTTTCTTTTTCCTACTGCTGGCCCTGTGGCAAAAAAGCGAGGCCCTGGAGCGAGCGGCCTTTTTCAATATGGTGCTGGCAGTTATTTCGGTCATTGTGGCCGCCATCACCGGCATCCGCGACAACATCGTCCGTTTTGAGGGCGACGCGCCGCTGGTGGGGGTCAAGCTGTTTCTGGCCGCTTCCCTGTTTGTGCTGACCCTGGTGCTGGTGGTCAGCCGGTGGCGCAGGTCAGAAATTGTGTGGACTCCCGCCACGATGGTGCTGTATCTGGCCGGGTACGGCCTCAGCTTTGTCCTGGCCTCGGTGCTGGGATTTTTGGGAGGCGTCATTCTGTATGGCTTCTAAATCGTCAGGCCGGAGGCATTGGAAAAGCCGGCTCTCCCTGGAGCGGCGCAGTAGTGTACAGTGGCCGTCGCCGGCCCATTTACTTCGACAGGCCGGTGCGGTAGTGGTTGGGCTGGCCCTGTGGACCGGTCTGCTGGCCGGATTCCTGCGCCTGACCGCGCCGCCTGCCGGCATGCTGGCCGCGGCCACGCCTACCCGGCCTCCGGCGGCCACGGAAACCCCCATCCCGCCCACCGATACTCCAACCCCCACCTTTACCCCTTCGCCGACCAGCACCCCCACCCCAACCGACACGCCCGCGCCGGTTCCCACAGAGTCCGGCCATCTGGGGGCCGCCAGCCCACTGGAGCCGACATCCACCCCCACCCCAACTCCGACCAGCACCCCTACGGCTACGCCCACGCCAACCGACACCCCTACCCCAACACCCCTGCCGCCCACCGATACCCCCATCCCCCAGCCGGAAGCCGGAGAGGCGGGGGTCAGTTTTACCGGGGATGTTTTCCCCATTTTTGAACGGCGCTGTATCAAGTGTCACGGGGGAGAAAAACCGGAAGGCGGACTGCGTATTGAAGAGGGGCTGGACCTGCGTACTTATGAAGACCTGATGCAGGGGTCAATCAACGGGCCGGTGGTGGAACCCGGCAACGCCGATGCCAGCTATCTGGTGGAGCTGATTATGAAG
>RFJV01000182.1 GCA_003694775.1 Chloroflexota bacterium
ATCGCCAATCGCAAATCGCCAATCTCGCCAATCGTCAATCGAAAATCGCCAATCGTCAATCGTAAATTGTCTCATCGTCCCAACTCAGCTATAATTTTGTAATAATGCACCTGGGAAAAAATATACAGCAACCCGGAAGAAAACGTGCCAGAGACAGAATATCTTAACGGAACCGAATCGGAAAAAGAACCTGCGGACCACGACCTGCCCGAACCGTCCGATACTCCCGGTGCGGAGGGAACCCCGCTACCGGTGTTCGATGAATCCCCATCGCCGGATACCGCCGAGGCCCCATCGGCCTGGAAAACCACCTGGGCGGTGGTGCGCGAAATCGGCGAAACGATTCTCCTGACGCTGATTATTTTCCTCCTGATACAAACGGTCATCCGCAACTTTCGGGTGGTCGGCACCAGCATGGTAGACAACCTGCACGACGGGCAGTATCTGATAATCGATAAGCTCAGCTACAATCCGTTTGTCACCAATGTGCTGGGGATGGGCGGCCCAAAGCGGGGGGATGTCATTGTTTTTGAACCGCCGCACCGTCCGGGCGAAGACTACGTCAAACGCATCATTGGTCTGCCCGGCGAAACGGTAGAAATCAAAAACGGGCGGGTCTACATCAACGGCGTACCGCTGAACGAGCCGTTCAACCCGCGGCCCACATCCTACACCATGCCGCCGCGGGTTGTCCCGGAGGGGATGGTCTTTGTGCTGGGCGACAACAGGAACAATTCCAACGACTCCCACAACTGGGGGCCGCTTCCCATCGAAAATATCGTCGGGCGGGCCTGGATTTCATACTGGCCCCCCGACCAGTGGGGCCTGATTCCGCGCGACGCGCCCACCGAACAGGCCACCCTGAAGCATTTCCTGAGCGAGCTGGTTCCCAGCGCCAATGCTGGCAACGAATGAGATTCAAAATTCAAAAAGGTAATCTGCCGCAATGAAAAACAACATTTCTGTCCCGGATATTATCCGGATGATTGACCACACCCTGCTGAAACCGGAGGCCACCACAGACCAGATTCGCCGGCTGTGTGGTGAAGCCAGAGAATACGGCTTTGCCGCGGTATGCATCAACCCTACCCACGTTGAACTGGCGGCACAGCTTCTGGAAGGGTCGCCGGTGAAGGTCTGCACGGTGGTTGGTTTTCCTCTGGGGGCCACCACCACGGCCGTCAAAGTTTTTGAAACCGAACAGGTCACCGCGGCCGGCGCCACCGAGGTTGATATGGTCATCAACATCGGCGCGCTGAAAGAAGGCAATGCCGACCTGGTGGAACAAGACATTGCCGCGGTAGTCAATGCCGCCCATCAAAACGGCGCGATTTGCAAGGTCATCATCGAAACCTGCCTGCTCACCGACGAGGAAAAAGTGCTGGCCTGCCGCCTGTCGGAAAAGGCCGGCGCAGATTTTGTCAAAACATCTACCGGGTTTGCCGGAGGCGGGGCCACCGCCGAAGACGTGGCCCTGATGCGCCAGACAGTTGGCCCGGCCGTACAGGTCAAGGCCGCCGGCGGCATCCGCACCCTGGCCGACGCGCAAAAAATGGTTGCCGCCGGAGCCACCCGTCTTGGGGCCAGTGCCGGCGTCAGCATAGCCAAAGAGGCGTTAGCGCAATGAACATCTGTCCGACCTGCCATACCGGTCGCCTGCAGAAACGGCTGGTCAGCTACCTGGAGTGGCACGGCGGTGCTCTGCTGGTGGTCAACAAGATGCCGGCGATTGTCTGCGATGTGTGCGGCGAGCGGATTTACGACCACACCGCCCTGGAAGACCTGCAGAGACTGCTGTGGTCTCCCCCTATGCGAACGCCTGGCGCGGTACCGCGGCAGAACTGAACCGGCCAGATAGCCCAACGGCTGGGGCTGGCCAATCTGCGCCAAAAACACCGGGAGTACCGGAATGAGTAAACTCCGCTCATTTGCATCCGCCGACCCCGGACGGGTGACCGCCGATTTTTTTACCGATAGTCACCGCCTGTCGGCCACTGTGTTTGTCTATAAACGGCGCCTGATAGATGTGCTCAGCGACCGGCTGAGCGACTATCTCAATCTGCACGATGTTTACATTTCCCGAAACAACAATCCGGGCGAAATCATCGCCACATTTGCCAGAGGAACTCTGGTCAAACGGGACATCAATTTTGTCATTTTGACCAGCGAAGCGCAGGCCGTATCCAAAGAAAAGTATTATGTGCCCAACCGGGTTACCCTGCCCGTTTTTGCCGCGGTTCCGTTTTTTGAAATTACCGGGACCTTCCAATGGCTGGGCGACCTGGACATCAAGAAAATCATGGCCACTGAAACCCAGCAGTTTTTGCCCATTCTCAATCCCACAGCCACCAGTCCATTTATCCCGGACCTGAATTTTCAAGGTCCCACTGCGCTGGTCAACAAGACAAAAATACAGGTATTCTGCATTGGGGAAGCCCCAGAGTGAGGCCCGGCCTCTGGCCCATTGACCAGCACCCGACGGCTACATTCAGAATTCTAGACAGACCCTACCCGACCATTAAGGAACATCAAGTATGGCCCACATTTTGGTAGTAGACGATGACCAGGACATCCTGCGCCTGCTCGATTTTATTTTGAAGCGGGCCGGGCATGAGGTGTCCGCGGCCCGGGACGGGGTAGAGGGACTGGCCATAGCGATGGAACGCCCGCCAGACCTCATCGTGGCCGATATTATGATGCCCAAAATGAACGGCTACGAATTCTGCCGGCAGATTCGGGCCGCTTCGCAGACCGCGCAGGTTCCCATCATTGTCTTTTCGGCCCGCTTCCAGCCGGTCGACAAGCAGACGGCCCTGGAGGCCGGTGCAACCGACTATCTGCCCAAGTCTACCTCACCGGAAGACCTGCTGAAACGGATTGAAGAACTGCTGGCGGAGAGTACCCCAGGCGGCACAAGGAACAGGGCCATTGGCTTTTTCAGTATGCGGGGCGGCGCGGGCGTGACCAGCCTGGCGGTCAACACGGCCATTGCGCTGGCGCTGGTCAAAAAAACAAAGGTGGCCCTGGTAGACCTGTCGCCGTTGGGGGGGCACACCGCTCTGATGCTGGGTTTGCGGCCATCCCGCACCCTGGCCGATGCGCTGAACTCTCCCCGCCTGCTGACACCCGACTCGCTGGCAGAGCACATTTTGCCTCACTCCACGGGAGTGCACCTGCTGGCCTCTCCCCCCAGCTTTGAGGCCCAGTTTTCGCCCCAGCACCGCCACCTGCCGCGGCTGGCACGGGTGCTGAAAAGCAGTTACCAGTTCTGCCTGTTCGACATGTCGCACCAGACCTTTGACGAACAGATAGCCTCTATCTGGCACCAACTGGACCGGGTGGTGCTGGTGCTGTCGCCAGATTTGCCGTCGATGCAGTCCACGGCCATGGCTCTGCAGGGCCTGGCCTGGGTAGGTGTGCCGGCGGAAAAAATCTGGCTGGTGGTCAACCAGATTACTCCCCACTACCAGCTTCCATCGGAAACCATCCAGAAATCGGTCCGCCGGGAGATTGTGGCGACCATCCCCTTTGAACCGGCCATGGTGAAGGCGGTCAACAGCGGCAAACCGCTGATGATGAGCGGAGGAAGGTCGGCAGGGGCAACGGCCATTGCCCGATTGGCCGCCCGGCTGGTCGGCTGAAGCTTTTGCCGTGAAATAAAAAACCGGGCTTTTTTGCCGGTCCATTTTTGCCAAAAAACCCGGAAAATGCTATACTAAGCCTCGTTGTCAGGTCCCCGTCGTCTAGAGGCCTAGGACACCACCCTTTCAAGGTGGCGGCACGGGTTCGAATCCCGTCGGGGGCACAGGAAAATCCCCGTGCAGGGGACTGGATAAACAAAGCGGGCACATACGCCCGCTTTTTGTTTTCCTCAAAAACTACTTCAAAATGTAATAAGTGGCCCGTTTTTCACCGACCCGCAGGAGCATGTCTCGCTCGACCAGGTCGGCCAGGTCGCGGCGAAGCGTTTCGCTGGATACATCCGGGCACAGCTCGCTGTAGTCGCTGTTGGTGATGCGTCCGTGGTCCAGC
>RFJV01000777.1 GCA_003694775.1 Chloroflexota bacterium
GGAGCCGGACTCGGTGATGCCGGGCATGAGCCGCCAGCTCAACACCTGGGTTCCCCGCTCCGTGGCCCGCGCCGACCACGTGATTGCCGTGTCGGAGGCCACGCGGCAGGACCTGATAGAGCTTTACGGCACACCGGCAGAAAAAATCTCGGTCCTGTACCACGGCGTGGCCTCTCACTTCCGCCCCCAAACCGACCCGGCCTGCCTGCACCGGCTCCGCCAGCGGTACGGCCTGGGCGAACGACCTTTTATTCTGAGTGTGGGGACAATCCAGCCGCGCAAAAACTTCCGACGGCTGATTCAGGCGTTTGCCCGGCTCGACCCGCCGTATACGCTGGTCATTGCCGGGGGCAGGGGGTGGGGAGAAAGCGACATCTTTGCCGAAGCCGTCCGGCTGGGCCTGCAAGACCGGGTGCATTTCCCCGGCTTCATTGCCGACGACGACCTGCCCGCGCTCTACAGCGCCGCGGAGCTGTTCGTTTACCCATCGCTATACGAAGGTTTTGGCCTGCCGGCCCTGGAAGCGATGGCCTGCGGCACGCCGGTGGTCGCCTCCAACCGCTCGGCCCTGCCGGAAGTGGTGGGGGAGGCCGGTTTGCTGGTCGACCCGCTGGATGTGGGGGCCATCGCCGGGGCGATGGCCCAGGTGCTGACCACGCCGGAACTGCGGCAGAAGCTGTCGGAGGCGGGGCAACGCCGGGCGGCCCAATTCACCTGGGATGGTGTGGCCCGGCAGTTGCTGGCGCTGTACTATACCCTGCTCGCCAACTGAGAGATGGAGTAAGCAATCTCCACGTTGACTTTGCCGGAGATTGCTTCGCTTCGCTCGCAATGACATACTGCTGATGACCCCCAATTTATTGAGTAGATACGTATGATGCAAGTCTGCCTGGATGTTTCTCCCACCGCCCAACAGCACGCCGGTCTGGGGCGCTATGCCGGCGAGGTAGCCCGCGCCCTGAGCCAGACCGGCGGGGTGGAGCTGTCGCTCTTTTACAACGGTCACGGGAACGCCCGTCTGCCCGGCTACCTGGCCCACCTGCCGCAACGGACGGTGCAGGTCGGCAATAAACCGTGGCGGATGGCCGTTCTGCTGTCGCAGTTGGTCAAATGGCCGATGGACCGCACTTTTGGAGCGCGGCAAATTTTCCACGCCACCAACCATCTGCTGGCCCACTTTGGCCGCGCCCGGACCGTGTTTACCCTGCACGACCTGATTTTTCTCCACTACCCGGAGTACCACCTACCGTATAACCGCTGGTTTCTGACCTTTGCCATGCCCCGCTTTCTGGCCGCGGCAGATGTCATTGTGACCCCGTCGGAATGTTCCAAACGGGATGCGGTGAGGTTCTACGGTCTGCCAGAAGAAAAAATCCGGGTGATTTACGAGGCCCCGGCGCCGGACTTCCGTCCTCTGGACGATGAAGCTGAACTGCGCCGGGTACAGCAAACCTACAACCTGCCGGAGCGGTTCATCCTCCACGTGGGGACCATTGAGCCGCGCAAAAACCTGGGGCGGCTGGTCGAGGCATTTCACGCCCTTCTGCCGGATTTTCCCGACCTGCGGCTGGTGCTTATCGGCAAAAAAGGCTGGCTGTACGAACCGCTGTTCGCGCAGATTCGCCGCCTGGGGCTGGCGGAACGCATTGTCCTGCCCGGCTTCATTGCCGAGGCCGACCTGCCGGCCTGCTACCAGTTAGCACGCGTTTTTGTGTATCCGTCGCTGTACGAAGGGTTTGGCCTGCCGCCGCTGGAAGCGATGGCCTGCGGCACGCCGGTGGTGGCCGCGAACCGGGCCAGTCTGCC
>RFJV01000778.1 GCA_003694775.1 Chloroflexota bacterium
GCGTTTTTATCCATCATACAATCTGCTTACCTTACCGCTTCAGCAGTTCCAGCACGTAGGCGTGAAACGATTCCACGTCTACCTTGTCTGCGGCGCGGATGAGCCGTCCATTGCTGGGAACTTCTTTTATCCGACCGGCACTGGGCGGCGACGGGATGACCTCGGTGCGGACCTGCCGGAAGGTGATGCAGTGCGGCGCGCCCAGGTAGCCGGTGGTCAGGGTGTCCCACATATGGTAGGTGTACTCGTAGCCCGGTATGGTTCCTACCGTTAAGGCCCAGCACTGCCCGGCCAGGTCCGAGAGCGGGTAGCGACGTTGGCGGGCCAGCCGGAGCAGGAAGTCGGTAGTGACCGGGACGTGGTCGGTGGCGTCGAGGGGGAAGAGGGTGATGGGCGCGTCGGTTTGCCACAGCCGGTAGACCGCCGGCGGGTCCCAGTAGGCGTTCCATTCCGCGCTGCCGTCGTGCTCGTAATCGCGTACGTTGCCGCCTACCTGGAGTGCGCCGCCCATCCAGACCACTTCCTCAATCTTTTCGACCAGCGCCGGTTCGCGAGTCAGCGCCTCGGCCAGGTTGCTGACCGGCCCGGTCATCAGCACGGTGACCGGCGATTCGGCGGCCCGCAGTTTGCGGGCCAGGAATTCGTGGCCCGGTTCGGCGACCGGTTGGGGTAGGGGGGCGGTCGACTCGTTCAGGATGGGCAGGGCATCGATGGCGTAGGCATGGGCGCGCCAGGCGCGGGGAAACGGGTTCACCCCGTGCAGGTCGCCCTCACTGACTTCGATGTCGTCGCGCTCGAAAAAGCGCAGGATTTTCAGTGTGGCCGAGGTGGCAGGGCGCAGAAAGCAGTCCGCCGGTGTTACCACCACACCGGCCAGGGTGATATGAGGCATCGACAACAGCATCATCAGCGAGAGCAGGTCGTCAACGCCGCCATCATGGTCAAAGAGAACGGTACGGGGTTGTGGTTGGGTCATGATGCCTCCGGATTTAAAGGACTGCGTCTACATCAATTTCTGCCGGTTCGCCCGTTTCTTCGGTGGGTAAATCCTTGGGCCGGACTCCGGCCATCAGCAGACCGAGCTGTTCCTTGCTGACCAGCCGCGCCGGCAGGATGCCGATAATCTTGCCTTCGTACATCACGGCAATCCGGTCGCTGAGGGCGCGGATTTCGTCCAGTTCGGTAGAAACGACGAGCACAGCCGCGCCTTCGTCGCGCTTCTGGATGATGCGGTGGTGAATGTATTCAATGGAGCCGACATCCAGGCCGCGGGTGGGCTGGGATGCGATAAGCAGTTTGATGGGGCGGGAGAACTCCCGGCCCACGATGACCTTCTGCTGGTTGCCGCCGGAGAGGGTGGCCGCGGGCGCGTCGATGCTGGGCGTCCGCACGTCGAACTCTTTAACCACCTGAGCGGCAAATTCGCGCACCTTGCTGTAGTTGATGACTCCGTTTCTGGCAAAGGGCGGGCGGTAGTAGGTGTTGAGCACGATGTTATCGGAAATGGGGTACGACAGCACCAGCCCGTCACGCTGGCGGTCTTCCGGAACGTGGGCCACGCCCATTTCCGTAATCTGCCGGGGGGAGGCGTTGGTGGCGTTTTGGCCGTCAATTTCAATGGTGCCGGTCTCTACCTTGCGCAGGCCGGTCAGGGCCTCCACCAGTTCGGTTTGCCCGTTGCCCTGCACGCCGGCAATACCGACCACTTCGCCGGCAAACACCTCAAAGCTCACGCCCTTCACTGCCGGGTTGCCCCGGTCATCGTTGACGTACAGGTTGCTGACTTTCAGCAAGGGGGCGGTGGGCCGGGCCGGCTTCTTTTTGACCGTCAGCTCCACCGGCCTGCCGACCATCATTTCGGCCAGGCTTTGCTCATTGGCCTTGTCCGGGGTGGTACTGCCCACGGTTTTCCCCCGCCGGATAACGGTAATCCGGTCGGCGATAGCCAGCACTTCCTTGAGTTTGTGAGTGATGAAGATGATGGACACACCCTGGTCTACCAGGGAGCGGATGATTTTGAACAGCTCCTCCACTTCCTGCGGGGTCAGCACCGCGGTCGGCTCGTCGAGGATGAGGATGTTGGCGTCGCGGTAGAGCACCTTGATGATTTCCACCCTCTGCTGGATACCCACCGGCAGGTCTTTGATGTAGGCGTCGGGGTCTACCTCCAGGCCGTACTGTTGGGAGATGTCCCGGATACGGGCGGCCACACTCCGGCGGTCCAGGAAAAGACCGCGGTGGATGGCTTCCTCACCCAGCATCACGTTTTCGGTGACGGTCAGCACGGGGACCAGCATAAAGTGCTGGTGCACCATGCCGATACCCTGCCGGATGGCGTCGGTGGGGCTGTGAATATCGACCTTTTGCCCATTGATGAATATCTCACCGCTGGTCGGCTTATACAGGCCGTAGAGGATGTTCATCAGGGTGGTTTTTCCGGCCCCGTTTTCGCCCAGCAGGGCGTGAATTTCGCCTTTTTCCAGGGTCAGATTGATGTTATCGTTGGCTAATACGCCGGGAAACTGCTTGGTAATTCCTTTGAGTTCCAGTACAGGGGGCATCATTCACCTCTGTTGCTTGACGAACGGCGAACGTCGGTTGACGAACGACGACCGAAGATGATTACAGCATTATAACACAAATGCTGGAGATTGTGCATGTTATGCAATCTCCAATCTCCTAATTTCCCCTCTACACCAACCGCTTGCGAATCTGGGAGCTGAGATTGTCCAGAATGGTGACCACAATCACAATGGCCCACACGGCTGTGCCGGCTTTGTTGTAGGCCAATTGGTTAATCCAGGTTTGGAGCTGGAGACCAATACCACCGCCGCCCACAAACCCGATGATGGTCGAAATACGCACGTTGATGTCCCAGTGATAGATGGCAAAGGCGATAAAGGGCGGGATGACCTGCGGGAACACGGCATAAACAATGGCCTGCAGGCGGTTGCCGCCGGCGGCTACAATGGCTTCCATCGGGCCGGGGTCGATGCTTTCGATGGCTTCGGAGAAGAGTTTGCTCAGCGAAGCCACCGTTACCACCGTCATTGCCATGACGCCGGCAAAGGGGCCAAATCCCAGCCAGATGGCAAACATCACCGCCATCACCAGGGCCTCGATGGAGCGCATCAGGTTGAAGATGGTCCGGGCGATGTAGTAGACAACCGTGCCCACCGGCCCGGTGCCCATGATGTTGCGCGCCCCCAAAAAGCCAACCGGAAAAGCCACCAGACAGGCAAACGTTGTGGCCATCAGGGCCATAAAGACGGTTTCGACAATTTTGGCAAAGGTGATTTTCAGGGCCTCAGAGGGCATCAGGCCGGTGCTTTCCCACTGCAGTTCAGCCTCAAGCTGGCTGATGTTGCCTTCTTTGGCGGCTACAATGGGCCGGATTTCCACTTCAACGTTGAAGTGTCCGTTGCCGTCGGTGGTGGCCCTGGCACTGCGCAGTCGCCGGCCATCGGGCAACAGCCAGCGGAGCTGAACTTTGGTGTCAGGCCGCAGGTCGAACCCTTCTACGGTGATGGTTGTTTTGGGGTCACTGCACGGCACAGAGGGGACGATACGCGGCCCGCTGTCCGGAATTTCTGCCTCCTGGCCCGACCCGCAGGGCACAGGATAGTTGATAACATAGCTTTCCGTCTGTTCACCGCGGGCCAGCACATCCGGGGTCAAAAAGTCCTGCAAAATGGGGACTGCTTTGGGAAAATCGGTGACCAGCCGGGGCAGGTCCAGTTCGGTTACTCTGAAGCTGTAGATATAGGCGGCAATAATCACCACCGCCAGGAGCGCGCTTCGCCCATACTTCCAGGGGGAGGGACTTTTTTTCCAGGGTTGATTATCCATCACGATGACCTCATATCAGCCGCTCGCGCGCTTTGGCGCTGACGTAGTCCAGAACAGCCACAATAATCATAATCGACCAGAAGGCCGCGCCGATAGCTTCCCACTGGCTGAGCCTTTGCCACTGCACAATCAGGAAGCCAATCCCGCCGCCACCCACAAACCCCAGAATGGTTGACATACGGACGTTGATGTCCCACCGGTAAATGGTAAAGGCCAGAAACGGCGGAAAAACCTGCGGCAGAACGGCATAGACGACGGTTTGCCACCAGTTGGCCCCGGTGGAGCGCACCGCTTCGATGGGGCCAAAGTCGATGCTTTCTACCTGCTCCGAATACAGCTTGCCCAGCGCGGCAATGGAATGCACCGTCAGGGCCATAACGCCGGCAAATGGGCCAAGCCCCACCCACACCACAAACACAATGGCAATAATCAGCGATTCGATGGAGCGGACGATGTTCAGCAGGGTGCGGGTTACGTAGTAAACCGCCACCGTCACCGGATTGCCGCTCATCAGGTTGCGGGCGGCAACAAAGCTGAGGGGAACGGCAAAAAACACGGCAAAGGTGGTCGCTACCAGGGCAATGGCGATGGTTTCGGCCATTTTGGTGATGACCAGCCAGCCATTGTCGCTGATTTTCCAGCCCCCGATGATGCGGGTCTGGTTAATCTGCACCGCGTGGAGCTGGGGTTCGCCGGTATCGTGGCTGAGGGGAACGGCCAGGGGCACTTCGATGTCTACCTCAAAACTGCCGGTGTCATCGGTGGTGACAATCAACTGCTGGCCTTCCGGGGTGACCACCCGCTGTTCCTGCCCGATAGGGTTGGCCCACCAGATTTCGGTTTCCACGTTGGGCCACAGGCCCTCCGCCCGCACGTGCAGGGGGTCGCCCACTTCGCCGCAGGTGGCCGAAAGGGTGATGGTCCCCCCGCTTTTCAGAGTCGTGGTAGGTGGGGGTGGATTGTCGGAGCAGTGCACCTCAAAGGGGCCGCGCTCCTTGCGGAATTCCGACTCCCGCTCGACAAAGTCCGGGGCCAGCATGCCGTGTGCTATTGGCGCGGCCCGGTTGGCCTGTTGGGCCAGCTTCTGCGGTTCAATCTGGGTGATATTCCAGCCCACGGTGTATATTACCATGAGCAGGGCAAACAGCGGCGGCAGGTAGGAGCGGGTTGCTTTCCGGGCCAGGCTGTATGCATCCCACACATTCCACAGCCAGGCAAAGGCCACAAAAACGAACAGCGTGGGCATATTCTGCCACAGGATACTGCCGATGCTCAGGCCAATGCCCGCCAGTATCGCCAGGCCGCGGGTAGTCTGGCCCAAAAGGTACTGGCCTGAACCCGGAACCACCAGCGACAGGCCGGCCGCGGCCAGAGGATTGCCGCCCAACCGGTCTGCGGAGTCCGGGGCGTTGTGGTTTGGTTGTGCCATAACTTGACCTCGTTATCCTGTTGGAGGCTTGGGATTAGTTCACTTCCACCCGGACGGCTTCTTCCCCGTAGATTTCCTTGAACCGCTGGTCATCAATCTCTTCGGGCAGGCCGTCGAACATCATTTTGCCGTCTTTCAGGGCGATAATCCGGGTGGCGTAGGTGCGGGCCAGGCTCAAAAAGTGCAAACTGCACATTACCGTGACGCCCCGTTCCCGGTTGATGAGTTCAATATACTTCAGCACCGAGTGGGACGTGGCCGGGTCCAGCGCCGAGACCGGCTCATCGGCCAGCAGGAGCTTGGGTTCCTGCATCAGAGCGCGGGCAATGCCCACCCTCTGCTGTTGTCCGCCAGACAGGGCATCGGCCCGGTTGTAAGCTTTTTCCGCAATGCCGACCAGCTCCAGCGCTTTCCAGGCCCGCTCCTTATCCTCTTTGGGGAAGATACCCAGCAGGCTCAGCCAGGGGTTCACGTACCCCAGCCGCCCGGCCAGCACGTTGCGCATCACCGTAGACCGCTTGACCAGGTTGAAATGCTGGAAAATCATCCCGATATCGCGGCGAATGCGCCGCAGTTCTGCCGGCGAGGCGGCGGTAATGTCTACCCCGTCCAGAATAATCTGGCCGGAGGTCGGTTCTATCAGCCGGTTGATACAGCGCAGGAGGGTGCTCTTCCCCGACCCGCTCAGGCCGATGATGACCAGAAATTCACCGTCCTGTACGGTAAAGGAAACGTTATCCAGGGCAACCGTTCCGTCATCGTAAACTTTGGTCAGATTTTTGATTTCGAGCATGCTTTTGTCCTTGCTGGATGGAATGTCTGGGTTTAACGCCAACACGCCGGGACGCAAACATTATTATACCTGTTGCTGTTCGGTCAAAACAATGGCTGACTGTCAGCCGTTGACCCGGCAACGATAGACAAAAATTCGTAGGGGCGCCCCTGGTGGTCGCCCGGTAGCGGCGGGTCTCAGACCCGCCGCTACTGATGCACAGGTCGAAAATCTTTGCGTCTGGGCGTCTTACCGCTAAACAATGATGGCAAAACAGGGGAGAGAAGACTTGCTCCCCTCCCCTGTTTTTATCCGTCAGTCGTCAAACCGGGGGAACTACTCCTGCATGAAATCTTCGATGCTGTAGCCGGAGGCATCCAGGTCGGCCCGGAAGCCATCGTAGAAGGAGTCGTCAACCGGCTCCAGCCCGGCGATTTCGTACAGCTGTTCCAGCGCGGCCTTGCCTTCGTCGGTGGAGGCGATGTCGAGCAGGGCCTGCACCACTTTTTCGCGCACTTCAGCCGGTACGTCCGGGGCAAAGCTGACCGTGTCGTTGGGGATGTCGGCAGATTCGGTAATCACCACTACCTTTTCCTTCACGTCCGCGATGTCATCCTCAACGGAACTGCGGGCGTCCACGTAGGTGGCCCCGGCGTCACATTCACCGTTGTACACCGCGGTGACCACGTTGTTGTGCGACCCGACATCCACGACCTTGATGTCGCTGTCCGGGTCCAGGCCGGCCGCGGCCAGGGTGATGCGCGGGATAATCCAGCCGGAGGTTGACAGCGGGTCAGGCCGGCAGAAGGTCTTGCCCTTCAGGTCGGTCACGCTGGTGATGCCGCTGTCTTTCTGGGTGATAATCTGGCCCTTGTAGGAGGTACTGCCAAAGCGGACGGTCGCCAGGGCTACTTCCACGCCGTACTTTTCGTGGGCCAGGATGTAGCCAAAGGTGTTCAGCCAGCCAATCTGGGCATTGCCCGCGCCCATCGCTTCGATGACCGCGGCGTAGCTGGTGGCCACGTTGGCGGTAACGTTGTAGCCGGTGCGCTCGGAAATCATCTGGGCCAGTTCGTCGCCGGAGGCCAGGATTTCTTCGGTGTCGCCGGAGGGCACAAAGGACATCACCAGGCTCATTTCACCTTCGCCGCCCATTGCTTCCTCGGTCGGGGCTTCAACCGGCCAGCCGGTGGACACTTCGCCCTTGATGAGGGCTTGCTTGACCGCTTCCAGCTCGTCCTTCAGTTCCTGCGGAACCTTGTCTTCAAACTCGTGGAACGGGGCCAGCCCCACACCATTGTTCTCCAGGGTTCCCATGTAGTTGGTGCCGCCCTGGAAGGTGCCTTCTTCCATCGCCTTGACCGCTTCAAACACGGCCACGTCCATGTTCTTCAGCACACTGCTGACGAACACGTCCTTGAATTCCGGCGCGGAAATGTACTGGTCGGTGTCCACGCCAATCATCATAAAGCCGCGGTCCTGAGCCGCCGCCGCAGACCCCAGACCGACCGGGCCGGCCACGGGGAAGATAACGTCACAGCCTTCATCAAAGAAGTTCTCGGCAAAACTGCGGCCATCGTCGGTGCTTTCAAAGTTGCCGGTGAACGCACCGTCCCCGCCGCCTTCTGCCGCCGGGTCGGTCTTCCAGCCCAGCACCTTCACGTCGGTGCCGTGCTTTTCGTTGTAGTATTTTACGCCGTGTTCAAAACCAACCAGGAACTGGACCACAGGCGGAATCTTGATGCCGCCGTAGGTGCAGACCGCGCCGGTTTCGCTCATTCCGGCGGCCAGGTAGCCGGCCAGGAAGGAGGGCTGGTCAACCGCAAACTGCAGGCCCAGAATGTTGGGGGCCTGGCTGGGGAAGTCTACGATGGCAAAGGGGACATCCGGGTTGGCTTCTGCCGCGGCCTTGGTGGCGTCGGCCAGCAGGAAGCCCACGGTGATGATGCCATCATACCCCTGGCTGATGAATTCCTTGATGTTCTTTTCGTAGTCGGTTTGCTGTTGGCTTTCCAGGTACTGGACTTCAACGCCCAGCTTTTCCTTGGCTATCAGCATACCGTTCCAGGCGGTCTGGTTGAAGGACTTGTCGTCGATGCCGCCCACGTCGGTGACCATACCGTAGCGGTGGGCCGCCATTTCTTCCGCCGGCTTCTGTTCTTCCGCCGGTTGGGCCTCTTCGGCTGGCTTCTGTTCTTCAGCCGGTTTGGCCTCTTCTGCCGGTTTTTGCTCTTCCTGGGCCGGCTGAGCAGGGGCAGGGGTAGCCGCGCCGCCGCAGGCCGCCAGGATTGACAGAACAACCAACAGTGAAATTATCCCTAGGAATCGTTTTACCATTTTCTCCTCCATTTCATAGAACGGATTTTGTTTGTAAAGTCGTACAGGGAAAAATTAGCGACGGGGTTTGTTCTCTGGCCTCACCTCCTTGTGCAGAAATTGAACCGCCTGTGAAGAAGATATGTCATTGAGGGATTGTTCAGGCTGTATCCACCTTGAGAGTTGTTCAGGCTAAAAGTGGATAACCAAAACAGCCAGAATATTATAGCGCACCTGGATAAGGTAAGCAAGAATGACGGTTTTCTTTGCCGGGTCAGACGATGGCTGCGGCCAGTCTGGCCCATTCTTCCAGGCTCAGCGTTTCGGCCCGGCGGCGCGGGTCAATGCCCGCGGCCTGCAGAATTTGTTCGACCTGCGCCGGCGGGCGCCCCAACCCCGCCGACAGGGCATTCCTGAGCTGTTTCCGCTTTTTCCCAAACCCGGCCCGGACTACCCGGAAAAACTGCTCCACATCTGCCACCTCGACCCGCGGGGTGGGGTACGGGTCGATGCGCAGGACGGCAGAATCCACCTTGGGCGGGGGATAGAACGCCCCGGCAGGGATGCGGTGCACCAGCGTGGGACGTCCGTAAAACTGCACGCTGACCGCCAGCAGACTCATCTGCCCCGGTGAGGCCACAATCCGCTGGGCCACCTCCTTCTGCACGGTGACCACCACGCACGCCGGCCGGGGAACGGTCTCCAGAATGTGCCGCAGAACCGCGGAGGTGATGTAGTACGGCAGGTTGGCAACCACTTTGTAGCGCCGCGTGCCGCCTATCAACGCCGGCAGGTCGACCTGCAGAATATCGGCCTGCACCAGGGCCAGGTTGGAGTGATGCCCCAGTTCCTGCCGGAGCAGGTTTACCATAGCCGCGTCCAGCTCCACCGCGATGACCTGCCGCGCCGACTCCACCAGCAAGCGGGTCAGTGTGCCGGGACCGGGGCCAATTTCCAGCACCACGTCCTCCGGGGTCAGTTCTGCCGCTTCGATGATGCGCCCCAGGTGGTGCGGGTCGACCAGAAAATTCTGGCCCAGCCCTTTACGCGGGCGCAGGTTGTATTTTTGCAGGAGTTCGGTAATTTTCTGGCTCATAGGCGTTTGGGGCGACCGGCAGGCTACCGCTGGGGCCAGTTGGGCAGGACATAGCGAATCTGGTCGGGTGGGGGGACGGGAGTCAGTACGTACACGTCGCGCCATTCGTACAGGCTGGGTAGCGGCTGGTCTTCGTCGAAGCCCAGGTCGATATGCTTGCCCCGAATCAGGCCGCCGGTATCCGCGGCCAGGGCTTTGCCGTAGCCGGGGATGTACAGTTCGGTCATCAGGGGGATTACCTTGGGGTCTACGGCTACTTTGCCGTATCCGGCCGGCAGTCCACTGCGGGTGATGCCGTAGCGGGGATGGTCCAGGTCTTTGCCGGAGGTCGCCGCGCTGTAGGCGGTGGTCAGCATAGGGATTTTGCGCCAGTATTCCAGCGGGCCGGCCTCGGTTTCCACAGTGCGGACTACAATTTTGGTGCCGTAGACAATTTCCCGGTGCTGAGGCTCCCGGTCTACCCAGCGGTCTTCCTGAACCCGGGCCGTTTCGCGGCCGTTTTCGTACCGTATCCGGAAGCGGGTTTTGATAACGCCGTTTTCCCCCTGCTGGCGCAGTTCCTGGTGGTCCAGCTCCATATTCTGGTCCGGGAGCCAGCGGGTTTCAAAGGGGATGAATTCCTGCTGAACGTCGATGACCTCCCGCACCCGCACTACGCTGACCACCTCGCCGGGGGAGAGACGGCGGCTGAGGGCCGGCCGGGTGTAATCCTGCCCCATCAGCAGGATGCCTTCCTGGGCCAGCAGTTCGGCCACGGTAGCGGCGCGGGTACGGGTTTTGATGGCCCGCCCGTCGGCGTTGATGGTGGCCGGGATAGAGCGCTCCAGCACCACCGTCATTCCCGGCGAAACAGGGGTTTCCGGCGGCGGCAGGAGCCGGTCGGCCTGGTAGATGACCACGCCGGCCGCGGCCAGGGCCTCGCCCACGGTAGGCCGGGTGGTGACCAGGTCGGCGCGGACGCCGTCGTCTATCAGGGTGATGGCGCTGGCCCGGCGGAGGGTCAGCCAGACGGGCTGGCCGCGGAACAGATTCATTCTGCCGCTGGAAGAGCCAACGCCGGCAGACAGGGGCGCCGGCGGGGCAAGGCCGCCCGCCACCGGCAGAGGGTCGTCCGGATGGGCCGGCGCGCCGTTGAGCAGGATGCCATCCCGCGGACCGGGCGGCAGGCCGGCTTCGGCCAGGATGTCGGCCAGGCGGGTTTGCCGGGTGAACAGGCGGCGGGTGTGCCCGTCGGCCTGGATGATGACCGGACGGGCCAGGGTCACGGTGATGGTTTGCCCGGCAGTGAGCCGCGTCTCCGGCGGCGGGTCGACCGCGTCTTCCGGCTGGAGGGTCAGCCCGGCCTGCGCCAGCGCGGCGGCCACGGTCAAGCCGTACACCCGTACCGGCACGGTCTGCCCGTTGACCACGACCACCACCGCCTTACCGCTCCAGGCATAGCCGGCCCCGGCCAGCAGAACCAGCAGGGCCAGGCCGGCCCAGAGAAAGGGCCTACGCCGGTGCGTCCAGAACTTCGCGGATTTTATAGGCGATAACAGTCGGTGAAAACGGTTTTTGAACATAGGGCACGCGGTCATCCAGAATGCCGTGCCGGGCCACCGTTGCTTCGGTGTAGCCAGACATAAAGATGACCTTCAGGCCGGGCCGGCTGGCTTGCAGTTGTTCGGCCAGCTCCGGGCCGGACAGTCCGGGCATGACCACGTCGGTCAGCAGAAGGTCAATGTGGCCGGGATAGGCCGCGGCTAATTGTACTGCCTCTTCCCCGTTTTGAGCAACCAGCAGGGTATAGCCCAGGCTTTGCAGGGCCTGCTCGGCCAGAATGCGGACATCGTTGTTGTCTTCTACCAGCAGGATGGTTTCCTTGCCGGTGGGAATCATGGTCTCCCTTGCGGTGGGCGTGGATACCTCCGGTTGGGGGATGGCGGCGTAGGGAAGGTAAATCTTGAAGGTGGTGCCGATACCGGTTTCGCTGTAAACGGTGATGTGCCCGCCGTTCTGCCTGACAATGCCGTACACAGTGGCCAGCCCCAGCCCCGTACCGCCGGATTTGGTGGTAAAGAACGGCTCAAAGATATGGGGCAGAACATCGTCCGGTATGCCGCTTCCGCTGTCGGAAACCGCCAGCACGGTATGCTTGCCCGGACGGGCCTCCAGGTGGTCGGCGGTGTAGGCTTCGTCCAGGTCTGCGGTGGCGGTCTCGATGGTCAGCTTGCCGCCTTTGGGCATGGCGTCGCGGGCATTGACCACCAGGTTCATCAGCACCTGCTCCATCTGGGTGGGGTCGATATAAACCGGGTACACATCGGGCGAAAGCCGGACGGTCAGGTGGATGTCCTCCCCAATAATCCGGCGGAGCAGTTTTTCCATATCCTGCACTACCGCGTTCAGGTCCACAACACGGGGGTTGGTGACCTGCTTGCGGCTGAAGGTCAGCAGGTGCTGAACCAGACGGGTGGCCTTTTCACCCGACTTGAGAATGTTGTTCAGCATGGGGTACAGCGGGTCGTCCGGCTTAACCCGAAGCTTCATCAGCTCGGCAAAGCCGTTGATGGCGGTGAGCAGGTTGTTGAAATCGTGGGCCACGCCGCCGGTCAGCCGGCCCAGGGCCTCCATTTTCTGGGCCTGGTGGAACTGCTCCTCCAGCTGGAGTTCGTGGGTAATATCCCGCTTCACCGCCACATAACCGACAATTTCGCCTGCCTCACTGCGCACGGGCGTGATGGTGGCCTCTTCGGTATACAGCTCGCCGGTTTTCTTTTTGTTGACAAACCGCCCGTGCCACACCTTTCCGGCGGTGATGGTGTTCCAGAGATGCCGGTAAAACGCGGCGTCGTGTTTGCCGCTTTTTAAAATACGGGGATTCTGGCCGATGGCTTCTTCCCGGCTGTAGCCGGTAATCCGCTCGAAGGCCGGATTTACATAGATGATACTGCCGGCCAGGTCGGTCATGACCACACTCTCGGCGGCCTGTTCTATAGCGACCCCCAGCCGGCGGTGCTGTTCGACCAGCCGGGTGCGGGCGATAACCGCGGCGACCTGCCCGGCCATCCGCCACACCAGGTCCACATCCGCATCCTCAAAGCGGCTGTCCTTGGTCAGGCACAGGTTCAGCGAGCCGAAATTCTGTCCCTCGGCAATGAGGGGAAAAACGTACAGGGTGGTTATCCGGTTTTCGGCCAGCAGATGGTGATAGCGGGCCAGCCGGGGATGGCGGGCCGCGTTGTCCAGCCGCAGAGGGGCAGACTGGCTCAGCAGGTAGCGGATATTGTCGTCTTCCTCCAGGGCCAGGGACCTTCCTTGCAGAACCACATCTGTTTGAGAGCCGTACTCTTCCAGAAACTCCGCCCGCTGGCCGGTTTCGTCGATGATGGCCGCGTTGACGTAGGGCAGGTCAAAGGTGCGGGTCAGCTCGCGGCAGGCAATCTGCAGAATAGTATTGGGCGACGGGTTGCTGAAGGAGGCCAGCATTATCCGGTTGAGCAAATCCAGCTCCCGGTTGCGCCGGATTAACTGCTGTTCCATCTGCCAGCGGCTGGTGATGTCCTGGGCAAAGGCCACAAAGAGGGGCTGTTCACCCAGGGTGGAGTACTGGAGATGAAGCTCCACCGGGTAGGTGGAGCCGTCTTTGCGGCGGTGGTGGATGGTCAGCCGGCGGCGGTTTTCC
>RFJV01000779.1 GCA_003694775.1 Chloroflexota bacterium
GCGTCTAACCTGTACTGTGTGGAGGGGAACATCATCAATCCGGCAGAGCCGGTGGAGGATTACCTGCTGGTGATGGCGGTGGCTTACAACCGGGAGAACACGGTGGCTTCGTTTGGCGAATACGCCGCGCCGCGACCGGAGCAGGTCATCGGGGAGAACGAGTGGCCTTTTCAGGTCTGTTTCGACCCGCAGGGGCAGGAAATTGCCCGCCAGCAGGTGATTGCATTGGGCCGGTAAGCGGTCAGGTCTGGCGGTGCAGGCGGGCCAGGCGGAGGTAGGTCAAAAAGGTGTACCAGGCCATCAGCCCGCACAACTGCAGGCCGACCCAGCCGTCCTGGTAGCCTTTCAGGCGGATGTAGCGGCGGTGAAGCTCCCGCAGAGGCATGGTGATGTATGTCCACGGCTTGGCCCGGATGCCCTTTTCCTTGAGAATGCGGGCCTCAAAATCAATGTAGCGGTTCTGCTTGGCCCGAAACTGGGCCAGCGAGTCGTAATTGTAGTGAATCAGGTGCTCCTGCAGGTAGCCTGCCGCGCCGTCCAGAATGACAACCTCGTGGACCTGCCGCTCCGGGTCGTAATGGGCCATATCGACCCGCATCAGCCGGAGCTGGTAATCGGGATACCAGCCGCCGCCCCGCATCGTATGGCCCCACATCACGTTGTAGCGTGGTATCCACCAGCCGACATACTCCGGTCTGTGCACGGCCTGCCGGATTTCCGCGGCCAGTTCCGGGGTGACCCGCTCGTCCGCGTCTACAAACAGCACCCAGGTTGCACCCAGGTCGCGGGCGCGGGCCAGGGCTGTGTTGCGAGCCGCGGCAAAATTAATAAACGCTTGCTGGAACACCAGCGCCCCCTCTGCCGCGGCGATGTCCGGCGTACTGTCCTCGCTGTAGGTGTCTTCCACCACAACCAGGTCTGCCCAGCGCACACTGCGGATGCAGTCGGCGATGTGGCGGGCTTCGTTTTTGGTCAGGATAACGGCCACAATTTTCATAGGGTTGTCTCCCACACCCGGCAGACGGTCCGGTAGCCGTTCAGCCGTTCTTCCAGGATAGCCGGCGGCAGGTCGCCGTGCGCCGCGGCCTGTTTGTCTCGACGGGCCAGCCGGCGCATACCGGCCCGGACAATCTGCCGGGCCAGCCAGACTTTTGGTCCGGCGTAGTGCTTGCGGTAAAAGCGGTAGCGGCTGGTCCACAGATTGATGAAGCTGGTGGTCTTTATTTGCCCTGTACTCTGGCCACCCAGGTGGGTAATCACTGCCGCGGGGACGCAGTAGGCCTCCCAACCGGCGCGGGTAATGCGCAAACTCCAATCCACTTCTTCCACGTACATATGGTACTGCTCGTCCAGCAGGCCGGCCTGGCGGATGGCCTCCCTGCGTACGGTCATGGCCGCGCCCAGCGGATGCCCGATGCGGAAAGGCCGGCCCTGCTCATACCATGCCCGCGGGTAGCGCCCGTTCAGCCGGGTTTCGGTCAGACGGGCGGGCAGGGGCAAAAGTTCGATGGCTAACTGCCGCAGGCCCGGAAAGTCGAAGGCGCTGTGCTGAAAACTGCCGTCGCCGTAAACCAGCCGCGCCCCAACGATGCCGGCCCGCGGCCGGTCGGCCAGAAAGCCGGTGATGGCGGTCAGCGCGCCGGGATGCACCCGCGTGTCGGGGTTGAGCAGGAGAACGGCCTCCGGCAGGCGGTCGCCCGGCAGGGACGGGTCGCCAAAGCCGAGGGCGCGCAGGGCGGCGTTGTTGCCGCCGGCAAAGCCCAGGTTGCGCGAACTGGCTATCAGCCGTACGGACGGAAATTGGTCGCGGACCATCTCTGCCGAGCCGTCGGTGGAGGCGTTATCCACCACCCACACCTGCGCCGGCAGGCCGCTCCGGGCCAGCTCCGCCTCCACCGACCGCAGACAGTCGGCCAGCAGGTCTTTTACATTCCAGTTGACGATGATGATGGCGAGGGTCAATTTTCAATGAGCCAATGGGGTCAATGATTCAATGAGCCAATAAGCCAATGAGCCAATTTTCAATGAGCCAATTTTCAATGAGCCAATGGGGTCAATGAGCCAATGCTCAATGAGCCAATTTTCAATGAGCCAATGAGCCAATTGATAATTGAAAATTGATAATTGAATCATTGAATCAAAATCCAATCACGATAGGTTGCGGGTCAACATGGTCATTAAATACGTCGATGCGGACGTCTTCGTGGATGAGGCCGGCCCAGAAGTTGACGGTGTCCTTGTCGGCGGGCACGTCAACCAGGGTGATGGAGCCGGTGACTACGGCCCTTTGCCCCGGCAGTAGGTAGTATTCGGTGCGCCCGTTGATGACCC
>RFJV01000183.1 GCA_003694775.1 Chloroflexota bacterium
CGGACATCGCCGGCAGGTCATCCTGGCCGGCCTGCTCCGCCCCACAGACGACCTCAGCCGCCGCGGCCTCAGCGGCCTGATGCTCACCGACATCAGCACTGCCCAGGAACTGCTGGACAAAACCGGCCAGCTCAGCCATATCGACCTCATCCTGCCGCCCGATGCCGATGTGCAGGCCATTCTCGACCGCCTGCCGCCCAATGCCCGCCTGCAAACCGCGGCCCTGCGCAACGCCACCATCCGCCAGATGACCGCGGCCTTCAACCTGAACCTGTCGGCACTGAGCCTGCTGGCCCTGATTGTAGGCATGTTTCTGATTTACAACACCATCAGCTTTTCGGTAGTTCAGCGCCGCCCGGTGCTGGCCGTTCTGCGCTGTCTGGGCGTGACCCGCGGCGAAATCTTTTCTCTGGTTCTGCTGGAGGCCCTGATGCTGGGCGGTCTGGGCGCGGTGATTGGCCTGGGGCTGGGCGTAGCCTTGGGCCGGGGGCTGGTCGGCCTGGTGACCCGCACCATCAACGACCTGTACTTCACCCTGACCGTACAGACGGTGAGTGTTTCCCCGTGGACGCTGTACAAAGGACTGGTGGCCGGACTGGCCGCCAGTCTGCTGGCCGCGGCGGTGCCGGCCTGGGAAGCCTCCACCGTGCCGCCGCACACCGCGCTCAAGCGGTCGGAGCAGGAAGGCCGGCTGGCCCGCCTTCTGCCCCTGCTGTCGCTCACCGGGGCCGGGCTGGTGGCCGGCGGCTGGCTGGTGCTCTACGGGTCGGGCCGGTCGCTGGGACTGAGCTTTACCGGGATGTTCATGATTTTGTTCGGCGCGGCTATGCTGACCCCCCTGCTGACCCGCGGCCTGATGCGCCTGCTCCTGCCGCTGACCCGCCGCGGGCTGGGCATTGTCGGGCTGATGGCCCCGCGCGATATTGTGCGCGCCCTCAGCCGCACCTCGGTGACGATTGCCGCCCTGATGCTGGCCGTCACCGTCATTATTGGGGTCAGCATTATGATTGATTCATTCCGCTACACCGTCACCACCTGGCTGGATGCGGTGCTGGCCGCGGACATTTACGTCAGCCCTGCCGGGCAGGGACAGGGTATCGACGGTGAAATTGCCCCGGAATTTATCGACCGGGTCCGGCAGATAGACGGTGTCGCCCGGATTGGGCTTTTGCGGCGGGCCAGCGTTTTTTCCCCGGACACGGGGCAGGTAGAACTGCGGGCCACCACCGCCCAACCCAGCGACCTGCGCCGGCCCCTGCTGTGGGCCGAGGGCAGTCCGGACCAGGCCCTGGCGGCCATGGAAGGTGACGCGGTGATGGTGTCCGAGGTGTTTGCCCGCCGGCACGGTTTGCCGCTGGACCGGCCTTCAACGCTAACCCTGACTGCAGACGATGGCCCGCGCCCGTTCCGGGTGGTCGGCATTTTCTATGATTACGCCGAGCCGGAACTGGGCTACGTGTTCATCCGGCTGGACACCTACCGCCGGTACTGGGCGGATGACGGAGTGTCCAATGTGGCCCTGTACCTGTCGCCGGAACTGGCTCCCCGCGCCGATGCCCTGGCCCGCGAGCTGGAAGACCGCTTTGCCGGACGCTACACGCTGACCATCAGCTCCAACCGGGGCATCAAGCAGAACGCCCTGGAAGTTTTCGACCGGACCTTTACCATCACCACGGCTCTGCGTTTGCTGGCGGTAGTGGTGGCGTTTATCGGGGTGCTGAGCACGCTGATGGCGCTCCAGCTGGAGCGCACCCGCGAGCTGGGCACGCTCCGGGCAACCGGGATGAGCCTGGGCCAGCTGTGGGCCAAAACTCTGCTGGAAACCGGCCTGATTGGCCTGACCGCGGGATTGCTGAGCTGGCCGGTCGGTCTGGCTCTGGCCCTGATTCTGATTTACGTCATCAACCTGCGTTCATTCGGCTGGTCGCTCCAGCTTCACCTCAGCCCGACCATCTTTCTGCTGGCGATGGCCATTTCGCTGAGCGCGTCGCTGTTGGCCGCGGTTTATCCGGTTCTGCGGATGGCCCGGCTGGAGATTGCCGCCGCTCTGCGGGAGGAGTGAGGGATGGAGATTGGGAGATTGGAGATTGGAGATTGGGAGATTAAGGAGAAACTATGCGGCTGATTATCATTATTGTGGTGCTGGTGATTGCCTCCGGCGTTGCCCTGGCCCGGTGGAGCCGGGTAGAACCGGACATGGCGTTCAGCGCGCAGGTGGAAGATGTACTTCTGCCCGAAGATGACGCCGGGTTCGCCCGCGCCCGGCAGGTCATCCCTATCCGTTTTCCGCAGGACCTGGGCCAGCACCCGGAATACAAGCTGGAGTGGTGGTACTACACCGGCAATCTGGTCGACCGGCGCGGCCAGCGGTTCGGGTTCCAGCTTACCTTTTTCCGCCGCGGACTGGCCCCCGGTCTGCCCGACCGCCCGTCGGCCTGGGCGACCCGCCAGATTTACTTTGCCCACTTCACCATTACCGATGCCGCCGGCGAACAGTTCTATTTTCGGGAGCGGTTCAGCCGGGGCAGTCCCGGTCTGGCCGGCGCGCAGGCCGAGCCGTACCGGGTGTGGCTGGACGACTGGCAGGCCGTGTCAGCCGGGCCGGAGCAGGTCAGGCTGAAGGCCCAAACGGAGGAGGTGGCCCTGGATTTGCGCCTGACCCCCCGCAAGCCGGTGGTTCTGCACGGCGACCAGGGTCTGAGCAAGAAAGGGGAGGGGGAAGGCAACGCCAGCTACTACTACTCCTTTACCCGCAACGAGGCGGTGGGCACGGTGACCACCCCGCGCGGGCGATTCGACGTGACCGGGCTGGTCTGGAAAGACCACGAGTGGAGCACGTCTGGTCTGGGCGCGGGCGTGGTCGGCTGGGACTGGTTTTCACTGCAGTTGGATGATGGCCGCGAGGTGATGTATTTTATCCTGCGCCAGGCCGATAACAGCCCCGCGCCGCTGTCCGGGGGGACGCTGGTGGAAGCAAACGGGACAACCAGGGAGCTGTCGCCGAAGGAGGTCAGCATCAAAGTGCTGAACCGGTGGACCAGCCCGCATACGGGCGCGGTTTACCCGGCGGAGTGGCAGTTTACCATTCCCGGCGAGGGGATAGACCTGCACATCCGTCCCCTGGCAGCAGACCAGGAACTGCGGGTGTCAACCGTGTACTGGGAAGGTGCGGTGCAGGCAGAGGGAACCCGGCAAGGGTACGGGTATATTGAGCTGACCGGATACGCGGGGAGTATGGAAGGAAGAATGTAGCATTCTGCAGGGGCGACCGGCCGGTCGCCCCTGCAGAATGCCGCCGGCTACTTGGCGTAGTCTACGGCGCGGGTTTCGCGGATGACCGTCACTTTGATTTGCCCCGGATATTCCAGCGATTCTTCTACCTTGCGGGCAATATCCTTGGACATCTTGATGGCGGTGTAATCGTCCACCTCTTCGGGCCGGACCATAATCCGGATTTCCCGTCCGGCCTGGATGGCGTAGGCTTCTTCCACCCCCTTGAAGGAGCGGGCCACGTCTTCCAGGGCTTTGATGCGCTTGATGTAGTTCTCCAGGCTTTCGCGGCGAGCACCGGGCCGGGCGCCGGAAATGGCATCGGCAATTTCCACGATGACCGCTTCCAGCGATTCCTGCTCCACCTCGTGGTGGTGGGAGGCAATACAGTTGACCACCTCCGGACGAACCCCACACCGCTTGGCAATTTCTGCGCCGATGATAGCGTGGGGACCCTCCACCTCATGGTCAACTGCCTTGCCGATGTCGTGCAGGAGTGCGCCCTCGCGGCAGATTTCCACGTCTGCGCCCACCTCGTTGGCGATGATAACGGCCAGCCGGGCCGCCTCGATGGCGTGAGCATGCTGGTTCTGCCCGTAGCTGGTGCGGAATTTGAGCCGGCCCAGCAGTTTAATCAGGTCGGGATGCAGGCGGTGGACGCCGGCCTCGTAGGCGGCCCGTTCGCCTTCTTCCTGGATAACCTGGTTCACTTCCTCCTGGGCTTTGGCGACCAGCTTTTCAATCCGGGCCGGGTGGATGCGCCCGTCGCTGATGAGGCGGGTCATTGCCAGCCGGGCCACTTCGCGGCGGACGGGGTCGAAACCGCTGAGGATGATGGCTTCCGGCGTGTCGTCCACAATGACATCCACGCCGGTGGCATTTTCAAAGGCCCGGATGTTGCGCCCCTGACGCCCGATGATGCGGCCTTTCATGTCGTCGCTGGGCAGGGGCACGGCTGAAACCACCGTTTCGGAGACCTGGTCTGTGGCGACCCGCTGGATAGCCATCGTGACGATTTCACGGGCCTTCCGGTCGGCGATGGCCTTGGTGTCGGCTTCGACCTGGCGGATGACGCGGGCCATATCCTGCCGGGCCTCAGCTTCGACCATACGCAGAAGTTCCTCTTTGGCCTCCTCGCGGGTCAGCGTAGAGACGCGTTCCAGCTCAGCCAGCATTTTTTCGTTCAGGTTGTTCAGTTCGTTGGCCCGCCGGTCGAGCTGGCTTTGCCGCTTGTTCAAGGCACGTTCTTTCCGTTCCAGGTTTTCCAACCGCTGTTCCAGGTTGTCCTGGCGCTTGTGCAGACGTTCCTCCTGCCGTTCCAGCTCCTGGCGTTTGCGGTTCAGTTCCTTTTCTACCTCATTCCGCAACTGCAGAGCGGCTTCCTTGGCCTGCACTTCGATTTCTCGCCCGCGAGCCTCAGCCTGAGCCAGGATGTCGCGAGCCTGCTCCTCCGCGGACTTTACCTTTTTGGTGGCAATATTCTGGTAGTAAAAGTAACCAACAGCAAAACCAACGGCAATACTTAAGAGTGCAACGATTATCAACACTACTGGTTCCATGGCAACATTCCTTTTCTCGGTCAGATTTGGGGTGACTCACCGGGATGAGATGTCTGGCACTGGTCTGGTTCAATCATCCTGGTTAGACAGCACTGCCCGGACTTTTTCATAGGTCAACCGGGCAATCTCATAATCAAATCCACGTCTGGCTAAAAACCCCCACACTTTCTGCTTCAACCGGTCATCATCCAGATTTTTCCATCTTGACAACCTGGATTCGACCGCGGCCCAGGCCAGATTTTCTTCATCCAGGCCGGCCAGGGCAGATTCAATCAGTTCGTTAGCAATCCCTTTTTGCTTCAATTCATACTGAAGGGCGCGCTTTCCTTTTGGTTTCAACCGCCCTCTGGAATCAACCCAGGCGCCGGCAAAGTCGGCATCGTTCAGGTAGCCTTCCCGCTGTAATCGGGCCAGGGTTGCCGCCACCACTGCCGGGGGGTAATCCTTGCCGGTCAGGTACTGCTCCATCTCGGCCTGGCTTCTGGCCCGGATTCCCAGATAGCGGAGCGCCTGGTGATAGGCTTTCTGGTAAAGGTCCGCTTGCTGGAGTCGGTCAATCTCTTCATCGCTGAGATACTGCCCCGGCGACAAAACTGCAGCCGCCGACTCCATCAGCGAAAAGGCATACTCGCCCTCGATGAATACACTCACCCTGTCTTTGCGTTTGACCTGCCGTTTCAGGGCCGTAATTTTTCCGGCCATGAGCTATCTCCAAAAAAGAAAAGCTGCGCGCTCATACGCCACAGCTTTTGTCTTCCTGGATACCGTCGTTTTTGGTTGCTTCAACAGGCAAGGCGGGCAGGGCAGGAAACCCGGCAATTGCCTGCTTTATGGCCGGGTTGCAAAATAAAGCAGGCCCCTTCCCGGCCCGTTTCCGGGCAAACCTATCGATATATTGAATGCCGTACCGGTCGATAAGTTGGCAATCAAAGCCCGCGAATCGGGGGTTACTGAACGGTAACCAATTCCACAGGCTGAATGCTCCAGATTTCTCTGCTTAAGCCAGTCAGCATAGGCAGAGATTTTTCCGGTAATCGGTACCGGCAGAAGCCGGTCAATGCTCATCTATCAACCCAGATTAGCTCTGAGTATCGACAGGGCGAGTTGAAAAAACCAGAACAACAAAAGCTGTGACAGGTGCGGTCTACGCGGGTGCGGAAACCAACAACACCTGGCATTTAGATAGATTTGAACTGTCCCACATCAGAAAACGGTTTCTCTTTAAGCAGGCTAGGCCGCCTGCTCCACTGAACTGCTATCTGCCTCCGAAGTTTTTCTGAGCGGGAGTCCAAACTGCGCCCGAATGGTGTTTTCAATCTCCAGAGCCAGGTCCGGGTTTTCGGCGAGAAAGGC
>RFJV01000780.1 GCA_003694775.1 Chloroflexota bacterium
ACTTACGACGAATGGGAAGCTCAAATTCACAAACGTATTAAGGGCGACCCGGTTTGGAAATTCCTGGGCTATCGCAAGGCGATGTTTTTGTACGACCTGACCTGGGAAGACTGCCATCCCCTTCGGGGGGATTACCGGGGACGGGCTGTTGTAGACCAACTCATCCGGAGCGCCGGTTCTATCTGCGCCAACATCGAGGAAGGCACTGGCCGTGGCTTTCAGGGAAAGGAATACACCTACTATTTGCGACTGGCCCTCGGCTCCGCCCGCGAAACCAAAGGGTGGTACTACCGCGCCCGTCAACTTCTCTCCCCACCCATCCTGGAACACCGGCTCAAATTGCTGGATGAAATCATCAGCCTGCTCTTAAACCAGATGAAATACCACAAAAACATGAAACCCTAACCCCCTATCGCATTATCGCATTATCGCACTCTTGGAGGCACCCATGCTCACCAGTCTGATTATCCAGCTCACCGCACCCACCGACGCCCGTCTGCCCGCCGCCCTGGGACGGGCCTCGCAGGCCCTGCTGTTGCGTCTGGTCCAGCAGGTCGACCCGCCCCTGGCCGACGCCCTCCACCACGGCGACGGTCCCCGCCCTTACACCGCCTCTAACCTGGTGCTGGGCCGCCGCGCCGGCGGCAGTCTGCACATCCAGGCCGGACAGACCGGCTGGCTCCGCTTTACCGGCCTCACCCGGCCGGTCAGCCAGACCCTGCAAGCCCTGGCCGCGGACCCGCCGGCCTCGGTGGAAGTGGACGGCCAGCCCTTTACCGTCACCGGGGCCACCCTGGACCCGGCCGTCCATCCCTGGGCCGGGCAGATTTCCTACCAGGACCTGGCCGCGCCCTTCCTGCTGGCCGGACAGGCCGGCCCCCCGGCCCGCATCCGGCTGGAATTTGTCTCTCCCACCACCTTCAAGAGCCGTGGTCGGTTTGTCCCCCTCCCCCTGCCGGAGCTGGTCTTCGGCAGTCTGCTGGACCGCTGGCAGACTTTTGCCCCCGTGGCCCTCAATCCGGAACTGCGCCGCTTTGCCGCCGAGGTGGTCCACCTGACCCGGTACGACCTGCAAACCCGGGCCGCGCCCTACAAACAGCAGGGTCTGCGGGTCGGCTTTACCGGACAGGCCGATTTTACCGCCGCCAACCGGGACCGCTACTGGCTGAATATGCTCCACCTGCTGGCCGCCTTTGCCTTTTACAGCGGTGTGGGCTACGGTACTGCCTCCGGCCTGGGACAGGCGCGGGCGATAGGACGATAATGCGATAATGCGAGAGTGCGAGAGTGCGATAATGCGAGAGTGCGAGAGGGCGACAGGGTGACGAACGACCAACGACGAATGACGAACGACCAATGACCAACGACCGATGACGTTTGACGAAAATGGGAGTAGGGGGTAAGGGTTGACCCAATTCCCATTCCCTAATCCCTATTCCCCAAGGACGCACGGCCATGCGTCCACTACAACATTAGCCTGTCTACCATCTACTGTTTATCGTCTACTGTCTACCGTCTACCGTGTACCGCCTGCCGTCTACCTATTCACAGGAGTTGTGGACCGATGCCCGCACTGTACGTTGTGGAACAAGGGGCCAAAATTCAAAAAGAGCACCGCCGGCTGGTGGTCAGCAAAGACGGGGAGGTTCTGCAGAGCATTCCCCTCATCAAGCTGGAGCAGGTGTACCTGCTGGGTAACATCAGCATTACCACCCCGGCCCTGGGCTGGCTGATGGATAACAACATAGACGTGGTGTTCTGCGACCGGCACGGCCGCTACCGGGGACGGGTGGTCGGCCAGACCAGCGGCCACAGCAAACTGCGCCGGCTCCAGTACCGGCGGGTCGACACGCCCCTGTTTGCTATGAATACGGCCCGGGCCATTGTCCAGGCCAAACTGCGCAACAGCCGCGCTCTGCTCCAGCGCTACCAGCGTGACCTGCACCGCCCGGCCCTGCAGGTC
>RFJV01000781.1 GCA_003694775.1 Chloroflexota bacterium
CGAGGGAAGGTCTGCCGGTCTACCAGGGCTACCCGCGCCCCCGACCGGGCCGCGTAATAGGCCGCGGTGGAACCCGCCGGCCCTGCTCCGATGATGATGATGTCGTAGGTGTCCATTGGCGATTTACGATTTACGATTGGCGATTGATGATTTACGATTTACGATTGGCGATTTACGATTGACGATTGATGATTGCATCCCGCAGGATTTCCGCGGGGTGGAGGGCGCGGCGGCCTGTGCCGTGCAGTATCTGCTGGCGACAGCTTACCCCCGCGGCGGCGATGAGCGTGTCTTCACTCTGCCTGCGCACCTCCGGAAACAGGCGGCGTTCGCCCATTGCCAGCGAAATGTCGTAATGCTCCACTTCGTAGCCAAAGGCGCCGGCCATCCCGCAACAGCTTGAATCGACTTCCTGCACCCGGTAGCCGGGCAGGCTGAGGGTCTGGCGGGCGGGGCCGGTTCCCACCAGCGATTTCTGGTGGCAGTGACCGTGCAGAAGCACGGGCCGGGAGTCGGCCTTGAAAGCCAGGTTCAGCCGGCCTTCCTCCGACAGCCGGGCGATGAACTCTTCAAAGGTAAAGCAGTGGTCCGCTACCAGTTTGACCCGCGGGTCGCCGGGCAGAAGGTCAAAATACTCATCCCGCAGGGTGAGCAGACAGCTTGGCTCCAGCCCCACGATGGGCAGGCCCTGTTCGGCCAGGGGGGCCAGCCGGTCGATGGTTTCTTTGGCGGCCCGGCGGGCCTGCCGGACCAGCCCTTTGGAAATCATTGGCCGGCCACAGCACTTGTGCCCCGGCAGAACCACCTGAAAACCGGCGGCTTCCAGCACCTCTACCGCGGCAATGGCTGCTTCCGGGTAGTTGTAGGTGTTGAAGGTGTCGTTGAACAGAACCACTTTGGGCGCTTGCGGGTCGACCGGAGTAGATTGTTTCTGCCGGTGTCTGAACCAGAGGGTGAAGGGAACGGCGGCCAGCGGCGGAAGCTGTCGTTTGCGGCTGATACCCAGCCATTTTTCCAGCCCCCAGCGCACCAGGGGGTTGGTCAGCATAAAGTTGGAGATGGGGGCCAGCAGGCCGCTTCCCAGATGGCTCCAGAAGGCGATGTCGGCAAACAGTTTGGCCCGCAGGGGGACGGGGTGGTGTTCGTAGTAGTGGGCCAGGAACTCCACCTTGATTTTGGCCATATCCACCGATGAGGGACACTCGGCCTTGCAGGCTTTGCACTCCACGCACAGGTCCATCACCTGGTACATCCGCGGGCTGGTGAACTCTTCGGTGGGCAGGCGGCCCGAAAGGGCGGCCCGGAGGGCGTTGGCCCGGCCGCGGGTGCTGTGTTCCTCTTCGCGGGTCACCATAAAGCTGGGACACATCACCCCGGTAGTGCGCTTGCGGCAGATGCCCGCGCCGTTGCACATTTCCACGGCCCGGTGAAAGCCCTGGTCGGTGCTGAAATCCAGGTGCTCTTTGAGGGGAATCACCCGGTAGGCCGGGCCGAAGCGCAGATTTTCGGTCATCGGGCCGGCGTCTACGATGTTGCCGGGGTTGAGCAGGCGATGGGGGTCAAAAATCTGCTTGACCTGCCGGTACAGGCCGTACAGCTCCGGGCCGAAGAATTTTTCGTTCAGCCAGCTTCGGGCGCGGCCGTCGCCGTGCTCGCTGGAGAATGCGCCGCCGTACTCGCCGACCAGTTCCGCGGCAAAGCTGGCAATCACCGGCAGTTTGTTCACCTCTTCGGACAGCTTGGTATTGATGAGCGGACGGATGTGGATACAGCCGGCGCTGGCGTGGGCGTAGTAGGCCACCCGTGTGCCCAGGTCGTGGCAGAACTGTTCAATCTTGAGGACGTACTCGGCCAGGTGCTCCACGGGGACGGCCGCGTCTTCAATAAAGGGGATGGGCTTGTAGTCGCCCTTGATGCTCATCAGCAGGCCCAGACCCACCTTGCGCACAGTCCAGACGTTGTTCTGCCGGGCCGGGTCGATGGCCGGGACAATGGTGGTCGCGCCGACCTTTTCCCGCTGGAGGTGCGCCCGGAGCCGCTCTACTTTGGCCGCGGCCTCTTCTTGGGTCTGGCCGTAGAACTCGGTGATGAGCAGGCAGTTGGGGTCGCCTTCCACAAAGGTGGTCAGCAGGCGGGCGTATTCCGGCACGTCGCGGCACATTGTCAGGGCCAGGTTGTCCAGCAGTTCCACAGCCGATGGGTCGACCTGCAGGATGACCGGCACGGCTTCCAGCGCGTCCCGCAGACTGGCAAAGTGGACGATGCCCAGCGCGGTGTGGGCTGGCCGGGGGACGAGGTTCAGCTTGATGTCGGTGATGACGGCCAGTGTGCCTTCCGAGCCGCTGATGAGTTTGGCCAGGTTGAAGCGGTTGTCCTGGGGAACGCGGAAATTGACGCCCTCTACAAAGCGGTCCAGGTTGTAGCCGCCGCACCGCCGCCAGTGACGGGGTGTGCCGGCCCGGATGGTGTTGGCGTGGGTTTGGGTGAGGTGGTGGATACCGCGGTAGATGTCGCCTTCCAGACCGGTCCACTGCAGGCGCTGTTCCAGACCGGCCGGGTCAACCGGGCCAAAGCGGGCGCGGCTTCCGTCGCTGAGGATGACGCCGGTCTCCAGCACGTGGTCCGCGGTCATTCCGTAGAGGATGGAGTGCGCGCCGGTGGAGTTGTTCGACACAATGCCGCCGAGCGCGGCCCGGTTACTGCTGGCCGGGTCCGGGCCAAACTGGAGGCCCATCGGCTTGAGGTGGAGGTTCAGTTCATCCAGGACGATGCCGGGCTGGACGCGTACCCAGTGCTCCTCGCTGTTGACTTCGAGAATGCCGTCCAGGTGGCGGGTGAAGTCAATCACCAGGGCTTCGTTGACGGCCTGCCCGGCCAGACTGCTTCCGGCGGTGCGGGGGAGCAGGGGGAGCTTGTAGGCCGCGGCCAGCTCCACCGCGGCGTGAACGTCTTCGATGGTGCGGGGGATGAGCACGCCAAACGGCTTGACCTGGTAAATGCTGGCGTCGGTGCTGTACAGGGTCAGGCTGTACTCGTCGACGCGCAGGTCGCCCTGCACGCGCGGGCGCAGGTCGGCCAAAAAATCTCGGACAGAGGATGCCTGCAACATTGAAAAACCCTCCTTGTCTGGAGTTGGGGGAAATCGGGGGCCTATTTTCCCTAATTATACATTACTCCGACAAGGAAGGTCAATTGATTCAATTTTCAATGAGCCAAAGAGCCAATTTTCAATGAGCCAAAGAGCCAATTTTCAATGAGCCAAA
>RFJV01000782.1 GCA_003694775.1 Chloroflexota bacterium
CACCTGCAGCATGCCGACTTCAAAGGCACCGGAACCGGCGGCCGGGTCACACACGGTGACGCTTTCCAGTTTTTCAATCAGGGTGCGGATTTCGGCCGGGGAGAAATCGCCCTGTTTCTGATACTCATCGTGTTCCTCGCCTGTGCCGGCCTCGCGGAAGAAGAGATGATAGAGGTCTCGTTTGTCGAGGTTGGTGGTTTGCACCAGCCACTGCACCAGGGCCAGGCGGCACATCAGGTCCACTTCCACGCGGGGGGTGTAGACCGCGCCCTGGTCCATATTGGTAATGCGCTCAAAAATGATGCCCAGGAATTCGGGGTTGAGTTCCAGTTCCTCGTCGTAGAGTTCGTTTTCCTCTACCGTGAAGTTGTACTGGAAGAGAAAGTCAAAGAAATCGCCAATCAGGTCGTCGGGAATCCACAGTTCCTGGTCGTCCACGCCCTGTTTGCGTTTGAAGAGTTCACCGTTGAGGTAGGGGGCCATCTGCAAGGCGGCCTGGGTTTCTGCTGAAAATGGTGCCTTGCCATAAGCCACCTTGCGTCCGGGTGGGGAGTTGAGGGCTTCAAAAAAGAGCGGCTCCAGCCATTCTTTGTAGAACGTATTCCGGGGGCGGTTGCTGTCCCGATACTCTCGCCAGAAATCCTGCAAGAAGCGCGGGTTGTCCCCCAGCCAGCCCTTCTTTTGCACAAAGCCCAGGAAAATGGTGCGAATGACGAAGAGCAAGGCAAAGTCCTGTTTGAGTTGCGCGTCTTTAGTCCCCCGAACCGCGTCGGCAATGGCATCATATTTGGGCTTGAATTCCTGGTAGAAGGCGTCGGACACCGCTTCCAGGGAGAAGGCTTCCAGAATCTTGTCCAGGCTGGAAAAGTCGGCCCGACCAATCTGGTTGACAAAGGTTTTGTTGGGCAGGTCCGGGTCAACGAAAAAGGTGTAGCGGCGGAATGTGCTGAACTTCCGGCGAGTGCCGGAATACGTCACCGTAACCAACGATAGGCGAAAATGTCCCCGGTCATCATAAAAAGCAAACAAACCGGCGTTGCTGTTTTCTGCCTTGATGATACGTTTAGCCAGTTCATACTGAGTCTTTTTACTCGAACGAGAAGTCAACTCTCCAGCGACGTGGACGGTAGCTGCCAGCACGGTCTGTGCATTGGGCAATTCTATGACGCCCAATTGTCGCGCCTGGTCAAACGGCAATCCTTCCTTGATAAAATTATCAAAAGAAGCTTCACGAGGGCGAAAATCAGGTGCAATACGTCGCAGAAGTTTGACCAAACTGTCTGGTGAAAATTCCTTTATCAGTACCTGGATATGGGAACGATTGTCTGTAGTCATATTTCCATCCATCATCTGTTACAACCGATTTTAGTTAAAAACAACAGTCAAGGGACGATTTCAACTGCTGAACCGTACCGTCTTTATGAAGTCGAAACAACGGCATTTACTTCCTCCACGAGACAATTCTGGTTGTTGCCTCTCCGCCTCCCCTCACCCATCCACCAGCGCCCGAAGCTCCTGGTACAGCCGCACCATGGCCCAGGTGTCCAGCTCGCAGTAGGCCCGCAGACGGGCGGCCAGTTCCG
>RFJV01000184.1 GCA_003694775.1 Chloroflexota bacterium
CACCGCATCCCGCTTCTGCCGTTTCCGCAGAAGCTTATCCCAACGGAGGGACACCTGCTTCTGCCGCCGGACGGGCAAATCCGGCTCAACGGTTTTGAAAGTCCCTCTCTGCTGACCGCCACCCGCCAGCTTCAGCAGACCCTGCGCCAGGCCGCCGGCCTGGACTGGCCAGCGGTGTCCGGGCGCGGGGCCGGCGGGGTGGGCGTAACCTTTCATCTGGACCCGGTGGGCATCGACCACCCGCAAGGCTACCGGCTGACCGTTTCCGGACAGGGCATTATGCTCGACGCGCCAGGGCCGGCAGGTCTCTTTTACGGCGTGCAGACCCTGCGCCAGCTTGTCGCCTTTTTTGGCCGCGAACTGCCCTGCCTCCAGATATTCGATTGGCCCGATTTTCCCGTCCGCGGGGTTATGCTGGACATCAGCCGCGACCGTGTGCCCACGATGGACACCCTCTTCTGGCTGGTCGACCGGCTGGCGGCCTGGAAAGTCAACCAGCTTCAGCTTTACACCGAACACACCTTTGCCTATCCCAGCCACCCGGAGGTGTGGGCCAACGCCTCCCCCCTGACCCCCGAAGAGGTCCGGACGCTGGACGATTACTGCCGGGCGCGGTTTGTCGAACTGGTCCCCAACCAGAACACCTTTGGACATATGCGCCGCTGGCTCATCCATCCCCGCTACCGTCCCCTGGCCGAGTGCCCGGATGGTTGCGACACCGGCGACCCGGAATGGGGCTACTTTGACGAGCCGTTCAGCCTGTGCCCGGAAGACCCCCGCAGTCTGGACCTGGTGCGCAGTCTGTTGGATGAGCTGTTGCCCCATTTCACCAGCCGGCAGGTCAACGTGGGGTGTGACGAAACCGTGGAGCTTGGTCTGGGGCGCAGTCGGGAGGCGGTGGCCAGCCGCGGCAAGGGCCGGGTGTATCTGGATTTTCTGCTCAAGATTTACCGCGAGGTCAAGGCACGGGACCGGGTAATGCAGTTCTGGGCCGATATTGTGATGAAATACCCGGAGCTGGTTCCGGAACTGCCCCGCGACGCGGTGGCCCTGGAGTGGGGCTACGAGGCCGACCACCCCTTTGACGACCACCTGGCCCGGCTGTCTGCCGCCGGTTTGCCGTTTTACGTTTGCCCCGGCACGTCGAGCTGGAACAGCCTGGCCGGACGCTTTGACAACGCCCGCCTGAACCTGCTGAGGGCCGCGGAAAGCGGTCTGCGGTACGGTGCCCGCGGCTTTCTGGTGACCGACTGGGGCGATAACGGCCACTGGCAGCCATTGCCGGTCAGTTTTCCGGGGCTGGTGTACGCCGCGGGGTTGGGCTGGGCAGTGCAGACCAACCGGGAGATGGACATTCCCGCCGCGGTCAGCCGGTTTCCCCTGGACGACCCGTCCGGGCCGTGGGGGCAGGTGCTGGCGATGCTGGGCAATGCCTACCAACAGCCGGGTGTGCCGATGCACAACGGCTCGGTGCTGTTCTGGATACTGCAGAAACCACCTGCCTGGATTGAAAAAGAGTCCGGGGTAACGCCGGAGGGACTGCAGAGGACGCTGGCCTATCTGGACGAGACGGCCCGTCTGCTGGCCGACGCGCCGGAGGCGGAGGGGGACACCGCCCTGGTGCGCCGCGAACTGCAGTGGGTGGTCGACATGCTCCGGCTGGCCTGCCGCCGGGGGCTGGCTATCCTCAATCAAACCGGTGATGCAGAGCGACTGGCCGGCGAGGCCGCTCGCCTCAAGGCCGAGTTCCGGGAGCTGTGGCTGGCCCGCAGTCGTCCGGGCGGGCTGGAGGACAGTCTGGCCCGGTGGAGTTTTTGAGCGCGGGCGGTTAGTTTTGGGCTGAATGGAAGGCCCCGGCAGAAGGAAATTCGTAGGGCGACATTAATGTCGCCCTACGAATTTTTGGACAGGTTCTAATCTTCCAGCCCCGGAACCGGGAAGCGACTGCACAGCTCGGCGGTGGTTTGGGCCACCGCTTTGAGCACGGCTTCGTCGGTGGGGTTGAACAGGACTTTGAGGATAGATTCCGATACCTGTTTGATTTCCGCCTCGCGGAAGCCGCGGGTGGTCACCGCCGGTGTGCCCAGACGGATGCCGCTGGTGACCTTGGGCGGCTGGGGGTCAAACGGAATCAGGTTCTTGTTGACGGTGATACCTGCGGCGTGCAGGGCGTCTTCGGCTTGCTGGCCGGTAATGTTGGCCGACCGCAGGTCGACCAGCATCAGGTGGTTGTCGGTGCCGCCGGACACAATGCGCAGACCACCGTCGGCCAGGGTTTTGGCCATCACCTGGGCGTTGTCCAGCACGGCCTGCTGGTATGCCTTGAACTCCGGCTGAAGCGCCTCTTTGAGGGCCACGGCTTTTCCGGCGATGACATGCATCAGCGGGCCGCCCTGAATGCCGGGGAACACAGCCCGGTCTACGGCTCTGGCGTGCTCCGCTTTGCACAGAATCATCCCCCCGCGCGGGCCGCGCAGGGTTTTGTGGGTGGTGGTAGTTACAATGTCGCAGTAGGGAACGGGGTCCGGGTGCAGACCGACGGCCACCAGCCCGGCGATGTGGGCCATATCCATCATCAGGTACGCGCCCACGCTGTCGGCAATTTCCCGCAGGCGGGCAAAGTCAAACTTGCGAGGATAGGCGCTGGCCCCGGCCAGGAGCAGTTTTGGCCGGTGCTGTTCGGCCAGTTCAGCGATGTTGTCGTAGTTGAGCTGTTCCGTTTCCGGGTCTACGCCGTACTGGACAAAGTTGTAGTAATGGCCGGAGTAGTTGATTTTCATCCCGTGGGTCAGGTGCCCGCCGTGGTCCAGCTTGAAGGCCAGCACGGTATCTCCGGGCTTGAGCAGGGCCATGTAGGCCGCCGCGTTGGCCTGCGCGCCCGAATGGGGCTGAACGTTGGCATGTTCTGCGCCGAAAAGCTGTTTGGCCCGCTGGCGAGCCAGTTCCTCGGCCACATCCACGTACTCGCAACCGCCGTAGTAGCGGGCGCCGGGATAGCCTTCGGCATACTTGTTGGTCAGCACCGACCCCTGAGCCGCCAGCACCGCCGCGCTGGTATAATTTTCCGACGCAATCAGTTCAATCTGTTCGCGCTGCCGGCGCCGCTCGCCTTTGATGGCCTCCAGCAGTTCAGGGTCAACCCTGGCAAGCAGTTCGTCGGCGGCCGCTACGCGTGCATTTTGGGGCATTTTCCATCTCCTTTGATAGGGTTTTGTTTGGCCAGTAGTTACAAAAAAAGAGTCTGGGAACCCCAGACTCCGCAGTGGGCGGTACAAGACTCGAACTTGTGACCTCCACGATGTCAACGTGGCGCTCTAACCAACTGAGCTAACCGCCCGAATTCGCCTCCGATTATACCACGCCCTGGCAGATGCGCAAATTTTCACCCCCTCGTTGAACGGCTTATCCCCCAAAAGTAACCCGCCTCCCCCTTAAAAAACGGCTCAAGATGGGGTATAATAGACCCGTACCACGCGGCAAAATTAACAACCGGGGTTGAAGGATGAGCCAGAGTGTCCCCTTTGCAACCGATGAGTGGGTGAAGCGATTGGCTGACGCCTGCAACCAGAGCGAGGCTTACCGCCGCGCCGCACGCAACTGGGAAGGCGACCTGTACCTGGTAGTCGAGCCGGAAGGCGCGATGCAGTCGCCGGTTTATATGTATCTGGACCTGTACCACGGCCAGTGCCGGGCGGCTTTTATCCCGGATGACCCGGCCAGTCTTCAGCCGGAGTTTGTCATCCGCGGGCCGCTCAGCGCCTGGAAGCAGTTTGCCGATGAGCAGACCGACCCTATCAAAATGCTGTTGACCCGCAAACTGCGGCTGACCGGCAATATGGCAAAAATTATGCGCCACGTCCGGGCCGCCCACGAACTGGTCAACTGCGCCCGCACCGTTGATACCGAGTTTCCGGGATAAGAGCCTATCCGAAAATTCATATAGGGTCTATCTACGGGTAGGTGAAGGCATTGCCTTCGCCTACCCAGGGTGGTTTTTCGGATAGGCTCTAAGGAGAAACCGGTGCATAACTATTGGACCTCCTCTGAAAATACGACCACCGGTGGCTGACCGCCGACCGCCGAACCGGTAGGCGGAGCATCCCGATGCCCGCTGGGGCGGTGACTGACTCGCCCGGCATTGGGATGCCGGGGCTACGGCAGAACCGGGGCTACGGATAAAGGGCAACGAAATTTTCATTCATCGGTGTCGTTCCGTTAGGGACTGTCCGACTTCCGGGAAGATAGATGATGCGGGGATCACCTTACCGGGTCATTGTATGCGACCTTTTTAACCGCCACAAACCCGACCACGAAACAATAGTTGAAGGCTTTCCCAGGCTGGAATTGGCCGTGGAATACGCCCGCCGCCGGGTTTGGAGTTCGGTGGAACAACTGCGAGAAGCAGGTATGTCTCCAGAACAGCTTCTCAGCCAATGGCAGACTTTTGGGGAGGACTGCCGGGTTGTAGGGCCGGATGGCGTAGTTTACACTGCTCGCTCCGAGATTGATACATTTTTGAAACAACCCCTTCCGCCCGAACGTGCTGATTGGACGGCTCTTTATCGTAGTCTCCTGCCGGATGATTTCTCCCTGACCTACGAATGGGCCGCAGGCAGTCTTCCTCCGCCTCACCATTATGAATACACCATTACTGTAGAAGCTTACCATAAAGGCCGCGTGTGGTTCTGGCCTGATTATCCCGCCTCAACAGTACCTATATGGGAGGTGTCTTTTCATCCTGTACTGACGACTTGCATTTTGCTTTACAACTGGCTGAAAGCTACCGGATTCTTTTCTCACCCCCAAAAAGCATCTGCAGAACCGGCTGTTGGGGGGGCTGTGGGCCATCTGACCACCACCGCCGATGGACAGCAAATTGAACTAAAAGTGCATCTTTTACCTGACGAGGAGCGTATGACTTTGCATCAAACACTCCGTGCTCTCATCCCGGATATGGTGTGGCAAGAGCTGTCCAACCGGCAGAGAGCGTACCTTCAATCAATGTACCCGGCAGATGCAGAGGAGATGGACTCAGCCGCTGATAGTGCCCACTGGTGAAAAATTAACAGGTCGGACAGGCCTGTGGTCTGTGAGCACGGTGGGGAGCTATTCAATACCGCTTTACCGGCCTGTTTTCTGATGGAGGATAGCTTGTGCCGGCTCGGTCCCGAAAAATTTACGTCCTGTCCCGCAATGCCGGCCAGAATGGGTTGGCTTTTGCCTGCCCATCCTGGTGGAACCTGGAACAGCTTTACAAACACCATGCCGACCGTAAAATTATATTCCCGGAAATAGGGGATGTCCTGTTTGTCGGCTGGACAGACATCCTGGGCTTTGACCTGCATTCAGGCCGAAAAGTGTGGCGTCTGCCTGAGCAGGACCCCTTACCGGAGCACATTGTCCCGGTACGGCAAACGTTGTTGGAACGGGTGCAGGAGGTCGAGTGGTTCATCATCAGTCGGAAGCAGGTATGGTTAATCCCCGGTCGGGAGCAAGCCGGGTGTGCTGTTTTTCAGAACCCATTTTGGTGGGGGTACATCCTGGATGATGAAGCATTTAATACCTGGTACAGGGCCTTCTGGAGACAGCACTGGACTGAACGTTTCTTTGAGGAAAAGGGGAACCTCACCTGGTTGGACTATGCCGGTTTGTTTACCGGGCCGGAGATTCTTCTGCTGAATGAGCAGGCCCAGCGGGCGTACCGGGAATGGAAACAGCGTTGTCGGGGAAAATTGTCTCGTTACCACCAGACAGAGATGAATCGTTTATCTCGTGCTCTGCAAAACGCGGCCTGGGTGGTCATTTATGATTATGAGTGGGAATCGGGGCTGAGCTGACGGCAAAAATTTTTTCGCGTATGTTCAATACATGACGACATGACGATGTGCGCGCCGGCCTTGCAGGGCACGCGTACCGGACATGAGCCAATTTTTTACAACCGTTCAGCTCCCGAAGTGTCTGGAACAGCAGTGGCGGTTATCCGGCAGAGGGGGCATTGATGACTTTATTCCGTGAAGAACAGCGCATCTGTGCGGTGTGTGGTCAGGCAAATATGCAAACCGTGCTGAGGTCTACCACTGCTCTGGGCAGTCCGGATTTGGATACCCGTCCCCCGCCGCTAGCCCGAATGACCCTGCCTTTATACATTCAATGCTGTCCTGCCTGCGGCTACTGTGCCAGGGATGTATCGGAAGCAGTCCCCGCGGTGCAGAACATTGTCACTCAGCCGGAATATCAGGCTCAACTGCACAGCGAACAGTTTCCCTATCTGGCAAATTTATTCCTGTGTTATCATATTATCCAGCAGGCGCTGGATAACTATGCAGAAGCGGGTTGGGCAGTGGTGTTTGCCGCCTGGGCCTGTGATGATGCCGGCCCGGCTTTTATGACAACAGCCGCCCGGCTTAGAGAAAAAGCCGTCGCTTTTTTTACCGAGGCTCGCGAACGGAGCCAGGCTTTTGCCCCTTCACGGGCAGAAGAAGACGCGCTTCTGGCAGACTTACTGCGCCGCAGTGGTCATTTTACCGCGGCGCAAAAGGCCGTAGAGCAGGGACTGGCGCATTCTCCTGACCACACTGTGCAGAGTATCTTGCGTTTTCAACATCACCTGTGCCGCCAGCACAACCCCAATGTTTACACCGTGCAGGATGCACTGGCTTGGGCCGAAAGAACTAACCGGCCAATGAAACGGAAAGGTTGACGTCTCTGTGGAAATGGAGTATCTTAAAATCAAGATTCCTGCAAAATTAACTGCCCAGGGTGAAGCCGCTATTTCTCCACCAGGGCATCAATCTCTGCCGCCAGGTCAAAATCCCGCTGGCTGATTCCGCCTGCCTCGTGGGTGGTCAGGTCAATCACCACCCGGTTGTACACATTGCTCCATTCCGGGTGATGGTTTGCCCGCTCTGCCAGCAGGGCCACCTGGCTCATAAAGCCAAACGCCTGGACAAAATCCTTGAACCGGAACTCCCGGCGGAGCTTTTCATCCTGCAGACTCCACCCCGGCATGTCGACCAGCTTCTGCCGGACCTGTTCCGGGGACAGTTTTTCAATGGCCATAATTTGCTCCTTTCACCATACTTGCGTGCGTTTTAACGCACCGCAGAGGCACAGAGAGTGCAGAGTGACCACAAAATTTCTTTCGTAACTGTTCAGGCCAAGAGAAAAATCCGGTAAAGCATTATCAATTCCAGCCATTTCACGTAAAACGTAAATCGTACCCCGTAATTTTTCGTCCTTACGGGTTACGTTTTACGCCTGATTGTCGGCAAAATGACCGGGGACGCAGTCGTCTCGACTGCATCGTGTTCTATTCGTGGATGGCTGA
>RFJV01000783.1 GCA_003694775.1 Chloroflexota bacterium
ACTCTCGCCTTATCGCACTATCGCCTTATCGCAATATCGCCCTCTCGCCCTCTCGCCCTCTCGCCCTATCGCATTATCGCATTATCGCAATATCGCAATATCGCAATATCGCAATATCGCAATATCGCAATATCGCCTTATCGCCCTCTCGCCCTCTCGCCCTAACCCTCTCCCACCCGCATTTGTGAATCGGCCAGCCGGCGCAGGATTTTGTCCTTGATGGCGACAAAGTCGCCGTTGAAGCGGACAAAGTCGTAGTTGTCTGCGGGGATGGTCAGCACGGGGCAGAGGGTGAAGTCTTCAAACCAGGCTTCGTACAGTTCGTTGAGCTGTTGCAGGTAAAGAGGGGACACGTCCTGCTCAAAATCCCGGCCCCGACGGCAGATGCGTTCCAACAGGGTAGGGACGCTGGCTTTGAGGTAGATAATCAGGTCGGGTGGGGGCAGAAACTGGATGAATTCTTCGTACAGCTCGCGGTAGACCCGGTAGTCCCGCTCCGACATATTGCCTCGCTGGTAAAGGTTGCGGGCAAAGATTTCCGCGTCCTCATAGATGGTGCGGTCCTGAATTACCGACGAGGGGTGGTTAATCACCCGCCGCAGATAGCTGAGCCGCCGCGACAGGAAGAAAATCTGGGAATGAAAGCTCCAGCGGCGCATGTCGGCATAAAAATCGGCCAGGTACGGGTTGTCGTCCACGGCCTCGTAAAACGGCGTCCAGCCCAACGCCTCCGCCAGCAGGCGGGTCAAACTGCTTTTGCCAACGCCGATGTTGCCGGCGATGGCCAGGGAATATTTTTGGCTCATCTCTCCCAATCTCCCAAATGCAAGCTCTAATTGACTATAACACAAAACGGGGCGGCTGTGTAGGGGGTCAGGGGGGAATTTTGGCGTGGCCAGACAATTTTTAAGGCAGATACCTGCCGCTAACCCTGCCGGGCGACCTGCCGGAAGCGGTCGAACAGTTCCCCGGTCAGGCCGGCCTCGCCCGGCTCCAGATTTTCTCCCGGACGCCCGTGGAAGTCACTGCCGCCGGTAACGGCCAGGCCCAGGTCGCGGGCCAGAGCCTCCATCCGCCCCACCCAGTTGGTTCGCGCCGAGGCCGGGTACGGGTAGAACACCTCCAGCCCCATTATCCCTTCCCGGCAGGCATTCCGCACCACACTGACCGGGTTGGCAACCGGCTCGTAAATACCGGGATGGGCCAGCACCGGTACACCTCCCGCTTCCCGAATCAGCACCACCGCCTGCCGCATGGTCAGGGCAAAGTCCCGCTTGACGTGGGCCGGGCGGCCTGTACCCAGGAATTCGTCGAACACCTGCTGAAGGCTGGCAAACCGGCCCGGATACTTTTCCATCAGCACCGCGGCAATGTGCGGGCGTCCCGGCACGCCCTGCACCCGGCTGAACACCTCATCCACGGTGATGTTGAAGCCCAGGGTTTGCAGTTTTTCAATCTGGCGAATTTTCTGCTCGACCCGCGCCTGCTGGACCTGCTGGATGACCTCCTGCAGGCGGGGCATCGTGATGTCGATAAAATATCCCAGCAGATGAATGCCGATGAAGCCCTTGTCCGGCTCGTGCTTCAGGCTGAATTCGACCCCCGGAACCACCTCGATGCCGGCCTGCCGGCCAGCTTCGATGGCCTCGCTAACTCCGGCCACCGTATCATGGTCGGCAATGCCGAGGACACGCACGCCGTTTTTCGCGGCGCGGGCCACCAGTTGGGTGGGGGTGTGGGTTCCGTCGGAGGCGGTGGTGTGGGTATGCAGGTCAACCGGAAACATACTGCCAGCTCAAGGAGGAATGTGAACCGGTGCAAACCGGCAGGTCAGGGCGGTTATTCATTTTCGACCGGCTTGTGCATGCCGATTTTTCGCTCCGTGCCGGCCCGCAGACGGGCATAGTTGGGCCGCAGGGC
>RFJV01000185.1 GCA_003694775.1 Chloroflexota bacterium
CAGTTCTCCGGAAGGGGGCTGTACTGCCTGGATTTTACCAGCCTCGACCAGTTGCGTCAAGGCTTTTTCAGACAGGCCCATTTTCTTGGCCGCGGCCGATAAAGGCAGTACCTGGAGAACGTTACTTGAACCGGACATCAAAGTCCCCTATTTTGCCTACAAAAAGCTGTCGCCACCCGGCAACAACAAACAAAAAAAGCTCTGCCGGCCCGGCAGGGCTTTGGTGGCCGGGCTACGGCCCGTTATAAATAAAAAACCTTACTTATATCTGTCCCTTGTTGCTTTCTGCCTATCTGTCCCTTGTTGCTTTCTGCCTATCTGTCCTTGTGCTTTCCGTTACTTGTCTGTCTCTTCTTGTGACCCTGATGTGTACAGAGGTTTTGCAGACCTCTGCCTTACCACTTGGCTACGTCGCCATAGAGTCTTACAAGAAGAGAGTCAGTCAGTACAGAAAGAACAAGAGCCAGATTGCAGAAGTAGCAAAGAGATTAGGCAACGAAGTAAGGTGTAGAAGGCTCTAATAACTCTCTCCAATTGTGAACCCTATTTTACCATCTTCAGCCCTTTTCGTCAATTTTTTCGCCACAGCTTTATCCGGAACGATGTGTTGGCATCCGATAAATATGCTATAATTAAAGTATGCGGCCCCATCACCGTCTCCGGAATCTCTGGCCCAATGCCCGGCGAGACCTGCGCGTCTTTGCCTACCTTTTCCCCTGGCGCACCGCAGTGTGGCTGGGCCTGATGCTGGTCAGCGTGACCTACCTGTTCTGGCTGGCTTTCCTGGTCTGGGAAGGGCAGGCCATCCCCTTTCACCGCGCCTTCTTTGCCATCATCAATCTCATCTTCCTGCAGGTCAATTTTACCGAACTGCCCCTGGACCCCCGGCTGGACATCTTTGCCCTCCTTGCTCCGGTGGTGGGTTTGCCTCTCTTTTCTATCTTTGGCCTGCGCATCTTCTACGTTCTGCGGGTGCTGGTCCTGCGCCGCGAGCGGGGACAGGACTGGCACGAGGCCCTGGTCGCGGCCACCATCGACCGGCATATCCTGGTCTGCGGACTGGGACGCATTGGCTACCGGGTGGCAAACACCCTGGCCTTTGAATACGGCCAGACCGTGGTGGGCATCAACGATGTCCCCTCCCCGCTGACCAGCCGGCTGATTGACCGCGGTCTGCCGGTCATCCTGGGCAACGTGGTTAGCGCGGGGGTGCTGGAAAAAGCCGGGGTCAGCCGGGCCAGTACGGTGGTCATCTGCACCAACGTCGACCAGGTGAACCTGGAAACCCTGGTGCGGGTGCGCCAGCACAACCCCCAGGCTCGTATTGTCCTGCGCCTGTTCGATGACGACCTGGCCGCGGAGATGAAATCCTACTTCCAGGTCGATGCGGTCATCAGCCGTTCCGCGGTGGCCGGTCTGAGCTTTGCCTACGCCGCTCTGGGCGCACGCCTGCTGGACACCTTCCGCCTGAAAGACCGACTCTACGTTCTGGTGGAACTGCCGCTGGCCGCGGCCTCACCGCTCACGGGCCGCACCATCGGCGAGCTGATGGCCGGACGGGACTTAACCGTGGTCTGCCACACCCGCGGCCCCCGCCTGACGGTGGAACCGCCGTCAGATGTCCGCCTCCTGCTGGACGACACCCTGCTGGTTTTTGCTTCGGTGGAAGATATTGTGGAAGTGCTCGACCCGCAGAAGCCGGCAGACCCGGCGGCAGAAACCGGGGCTCGCGGGCCGGTGCTGGTCTGCGGGGTGGGACGAACCGGCTACCGGGTGTCCCGCTACCTGCTGAGGATGGGCTACCGGGTGGTCGCCCTGGACACCGAACCCTCCCGCCTGACCCCCCGTCTGCGGCAGATGGGCATCCCGGTGAAGTTTGGCGACCTGCGCTGGGGCGACCTGCTCATCGAAGCCGGGGCAGAAACCGCTCCGGCCCTGATTGCCTGCACCGATGACGACCTGCTCAACCTGCAGATTGCTCTGCGTGCCCGGCGCATCAACCCCCATCTGCGGGTGGTTCTGCGAATTTTTGATGACGCCCTGAGCGAACAGCTCCGCCAATCCTTTGGCCCCTATGCCGCTTTCAGCACCTCGGCTCTGGCCAGCACAGACTTCATCTCTGCCGCCCTGAACCGGCTGAACGTCCACCCCATCAACGTGGCCGGTACGCCCCAACTGGTTGTCCGCCTGACCATCCGCCCGGACTCCCAACTGGCCGGTACCGCCGTGGATGACCTGCACCAGCAGGAAGGGCTGACCGCCCTTCTGCACGCCCGCGACGGGCAGGTCGATATTCCCCCTCAGCCCGGCGCCGTCCTTCAAGCCGGCGATGAGCTGGTCGTCCTGGCCACAGAAAGCATGCTGGCAGACCTGAACCGCCGCAACGAATCCAGACCTACAGCGTCCGCATAATCTCTACCGCCTTGCGCCGCAGATAGCCCCAGGTAGCAAACAGGGTGCTGACCAGCGCCGCGGCCAGCATCAGCACCAGCATATACCCTGTTGTCACCACGTCAAAGGCCGGGACGGTGGGCGTTTCACTGCGGAAGGAGCTGGAATAGCGGAACACGTACCCCAGCAGAATCCCGGCCACAATCCCGGTCAGAGTGGCGCTGAGAGTCATCACCACCGCCTCGCTGAGAAACATACCGAACAGGTGGCGGTTAGAATCGCCCATCGCTTTGAGCATGGCGATTTCACTGCGCCGGGTATAAACGGCAATATAGGTCACCACAAACACCCCAAAGATTGCCAGTACAAAACTGACCGTGGTCAGTACCAGGATGACCACCTGGATTTGCCGGGCCGCCTGCTCCGCAGTTTCGATGTCCTCCGGGGTAGAACGGACGCTCAGGCTTTCGGTCAGGCCGTACGCCTTGCGCAGGGCAGTAGCCGCTTCCCAGATGGCCGCCTCTCGCGCCTCGTCCGGCAGGTCGAGCAGATTCTGCCGCCGGTCGGGCGCGGCCATCAGCCGCTCAAAAATGGGGTAAGTGGGGTCGTAAGGGCCATCCAGCGGGTCGCGGGTCAGTTCGCGAAAAGCGGTTTCATTGAGGAAAAGGCCGGTGCGGCCATCCTCGGCATTGGTGCGTTTGGAGGTAAACTCGTTGAAGCCGGAAAACCGGCCCAGCACACCCACAATACGCACCACCCGCTCGTGGTCCAGCCCCTCCCCCTTCAGCCGCAGGGTATCACCCACCCCGCGGGCAAAAAACTCCGCCAGCCCCTGGCTGATGATAACCGCGTTCGGGTCGGCCAGGAGCTGGTCAAAACTTTCCGGACCGCCGGCAATCCACTCCACCCCCTCCGGGAAGGTGATGGTCGCCAGATTGCCGTCCACGCCGTAAACCCGCACTCCCACATTGCGCAGGCCCACATCATCCCGCACTTTGGTGTTGAAGCGGTAGGTCACGGCCACGTTTGGCCCCAGCAGACCGGTGGCCCGCAGTTCGGCCAGCAGTTCCCGGCTGAAGCGGTTTTTGACCTCCGACGGCACGGCTGTGGTCTGGGGCGGTCCGGGCCGGTTTTCGGATACCACCACCGCGCCCGACTTGCGAATGACCAGCGGAGTACCGTTGCTGAGCCGGATGTCGGTGGGGGTGTTGGCCCGTTCAATAGCCAGGGTGGTGGCAAAAAAGGTGGGCAGGGTGGCGCTGATGACTATCATCAGGCTGATGAGGGTGTTGCGGTTGGCCCCGCGGCGAATGTTCCGGCGGGCAAAGTAGCCCACCTTACCGGCCACAACCTGCACCAGCCCCACCAGCAGACGCTCCATCGGAATGGTGATGGGGAAAAAGAGCAGGGACGTCCCCAAAATCAGCAGAAGCAGGGAGCCAAAAATCAGGGTGGCCTGAAGCCAGAGCACCCCAAAGCTGAAGGCCAGCGGGAAAACAAAAAAGATGAGCGCGGGGTAAAAGAGCGTGACCAGCCCGCTCCAGAAAATTTTCACGTTGACCCGCCGCTCCCGCAAACGGGCCAGGTCGTCCAGGCCCAGCCCCTCGGCCACGCCGGGGTTGATGGCGTACATCACTTTGGCTCCCGCGGCCCGGCGAGCCGGCGCGTAGGCACTGACCGTCAGCACGGCCGCGGCGGTGGCAATGGAAATCAGCAGAGCCTTGAGCGATACCGGCGGCACATCGGTCAGGGGGACGTTGGCCTGGTAGGCAATAAACGGCGCAATCGCCAGGTTGCTCAGCAGGACTCCCCCCAGCGCGCCCAGCCCAATCCCGGTGACGCCCAGGGTAGACACTTCCGCGGCCACCAGCCGGAACAGAAATCCCCGCGGCGCGCCCAGAATGCGGAACATCGCCAGGTCGCGGGTCTGCTCGCGGACGTTGGTCATCACCATAGTCCGCACCAGCAGACCCACCACGCTGAGCGACAGAATACCGTAGATAGACACCAGGGCCTGGAAAAAGATGAACGCTTCAAACGTTTCGCTGAGGATGGTGGCCCGCGGAAGGTTGTAATCGTAGGTTTCGCCCAGCCGGTCCTGGATTATTTCGGCCAGTTCGCGGGCGCGGAAGGCCGCGGCCTGGGGGTCGTTGTTGCTGTACACTCCCTCATCAAAGGCGACCACCAGCCGCTCGGCCTCATCGGTCAGGCCCAGCCAGCGCCGGGCAAACGGCAGGTCGACCAGCACCCCGTTCTGACCGTCCAGGCCGGTGACGCCCCGCTGGAGGGCCACCGCACTGACGGTCAGCCGGGCGCGGGCCTGCCGGTCGCTCACGTTGGCCGCACTTTCGACCCCCCGCTGGCGGGGCACAGGCAGGCTGTAGCTGATGTCGAACACACTGCCCGGCTGAAGGCCAAAGGTGTCGGCGGTTTCCTGGAGCACCACCGCATAGCCGGGCGAGAAGTCCAGCGTGCCGGTGATGACCTCAAAATCGCCGTAGTCGTCGATGGTGCGGTCCAGGGCAAAAAACTGGGCACTGCCGTGAATGGTTCCGGCAGGCAGGGCCGTGGACACCGGCACGGCCCCATCCGGTGCGGTGGGCCAGGCGTCTACCGTCACCACCCCCTGCAGGCGGGGAACCACATTGCGAATGGCCGGGTCAGCCGCCCGGATAACGGGGATAACCGCGCCGGCCTGGATGAGCCGGTCGGCCTCGGTTTCCTTTTTGGTGATGACCAGGTCGTAATCACCGGCACTGTTGCTGATGGTCGCTACGTAGAACCGCTCGTAGGTGTCTACCGTGGCGTTCAGGGCCACCAGCGCGGTTACCCCAATGGTCAGGGCGACCAGCATCAGAATGGTGCGGATTTTCCGGCGTAATAGATTTTTGGTGACGTATTTAAGTAGCACGGGCGATTGACGATTGGCGATTTACGATTGACGATTGACGATTGACGATTGGAGATTGAAGATTCCCCGTCTCCTTGTCTCCCTGTCCCTCTGTCTCCCTGTCTCCTTATCTCCTTGTCCCCCTGTCTCCTTGTCTCCGTACTGCTACTGAACGCTAAATTTATAGATGGTGGTATGGTGGTATTCCTGTCCGGGGTTGAGGACAACGGATGGGAAGTTGGGCTGGTTGGGGGAGTCGGGAAAGTGCTGGGTTTCCAGGCAGAAACCGGTACGGCGGTGGTACACCCGGCCCCTGCCGGTCAGCGAGCCATCCAGGAAGTTGCCGGTGTAGAACTGCATTCCCGGCTGGGTGGTGTAGACTTCCAGCACCCGGCCCGTAGACGGCTCCACCACCCGCGCCGTCAGCACAGACAGGTCGCCGGCGGCGTTGAGGACAAAATTGTGGTCGTAGCCGTTGGCCCGGCGGAGCTGTTCGTCGTCGGCGTCGATGCGGGCGCCGATGGGCGTGGGTCGGGTAAAGTCCAGCGGTGTTCCGGCCACCGGTCGCAGTTCGCCGGTGGGAATCAGGTTTTCGTTCACGGGGGTGAAGCGGTCGGCATTAATCATCACTTCATGGCCCAGGATGTCGCCCTGACCGGCCAGGTTGAAGTAGGTGTGGTTGGTCAGGTTGATGATGGTCGGCTGGTCGGTCTGGGCATGGTAGTCAATCCGCAGTTCGTTCTGGTCGGTCAGGGTGTAGGTCACCGTGGTAGACAGGTTGCCGGGATAGCCTTCCTCGCCGTCGGGGCTGAGGTAGCGCAGAACCACGCCAACCCGGTCTGCGGCGTGGAACGGCTCGGCCTGCCAGACCTGCTTGTCGAAGCCCTTGAGGCCGCCGTGCAGGTGGTTGGGGCCATTGTTCTTGGCCAGCGTATAGGTAACACCGTTGAGGGTAAACCGGCCGCCGGCAATCCGGTTGGCAAAGCGGCCCACCAGCGCGCCAAAAAAGGGATGCTTCTGGAGATAGCCGTCCAGGGAATCGAATCCCAGGGTCACTTCGGCGCGGCTCCCGGCCCGGTCGGGGGCCAGGATAGAAACCACAATACCGCCGTAATTGGTAACGGCGACTTCCAACCCGGCATTGCCGGTCAGGGTGAACAGGTCTACAGCAGTCCCATCAGACAGATTACCAAAAGGTTGCTGGGTGATGTTCATCGCTTCACCTCTGGGGCAAGATTGTCACTGCGCAGGCTTTGCCCGGCAGTTGCCGGTATTGTACCACAGCTATGCGGGAATGGGGAATGGTAGTTAGCGAATAATTGCGATACTTCGCAGAGTGAGTATAATACGGGCATATTACCCTCTATCGGGGCCTGAGCCTTGAAGCGGTTTTTCATCCCATCTTCATTACTCAACATACCATGAAGTATTGCAAAGGAGGCAATATATGGTCGGTGTAATGAGTTTTCCCAGGACTACCATTGGGAAAAAAGTCATTATGGCCGTGACCGGTCTTATCTGGATTGGCTTTGTGGCCGGTCACATGTTCGGTAATCTCAAGATGTACCTGGGCGCGGAGCACTTCAATGCCTACGCCGAAGGCTTGCGCACCTTTGGCGAGCCGTTCCTGGCCTACGGGCAGGCGCTGTGGCTGGTGCGCATCATTATCATTTTGGCGGTGGTTCTGCACATCTGGGCCGCCGTCACCCTGAAAATGCGGAACCTGCAGGCCCGTCCGGTCCGGTACAGCAAGCACAGAAAGCTCCACGCCGACGCCGCCAGTTTATCGATGATTTACGGCGGCGTTGCTATTTTACTGTTTGTGCTGTACCACCTGGCCCACTTCACCTGGGGTCTGTCCGCGGTCCATCCCGACTTCCGCCCCACCGACCCGTACCACAACGTGATTGTCGGCTTCCAGAACCGGCTGGCAACCGGCATTTACCTGATTGGGCTGGTGGCCCTGGCCCTCCACCTGTACCACGGCACGTGGAGCATGTTCCAGACTGTTGGCCTGAACAACAAAAGCTACGACAAACTGCTCCGCGGCCTGGCCTGGCTGGTGGCGATTATCATTCCGCTGGGCTTTGTGACCGTTCCGCTGGGCGTCATCCTTGGGATTCTTAGCTAACAAGGGGTTAGACCATGATGAACATCGACGAAATTCAAGTAGCCGAGGAAACCCTGAATTCTGCCGTACCCAAAGGCCCCATCCACGAAAAATGGGACCAGCACCGGTTTGAAATGAAGCTGGTCAGCCCGGCCAACCGGCGCAAGTTTACCATCATTGTGGTTGGCTCCGGTCTGGCCGGCGCGTCTGCCGCGGCCTCGCTGGGCGAGATGGGCTACAATGTGCACTGCTTCTTCTACCAGGACAGCGCCCGGCGGGCCCACAGTGTGGCCGCCCAGGGTGGTATCAACGCGGCCAAGAACTACCGCAACGACGGCGACAGCATCTTCCGCCTCTTCTACGATACGGTCAAAGGCGGCGACTACCGCTCCCGTGAGGCTAATGTGTACCGGCTGGCGCAGGTCAGCAACGCCATTATCGACCAGTGCGTGGCCCAGGGTGTCCCCTTTGCCCGTGAATACGGCGGCCTGCTGGCAAACCGCTCCTTTGGCGGAGCACAGGTTTCGCGCACTTTTTACGCCCGCGGGCAAACCGGCCAACAGCTTCTGCTGGGCGCCTACCAGGCCCTGCAGAGACAGGCCCACGCCGGGACGGTGAAACTCTACCCCCGCACCGAAATGCTGGACCTCATCATCATCAACGGCCGTGCCCAGGGGATTGTCACCCGCAATATGGTGACCGGCGAACTCAAGACCTACCTGGGCGACGCAGTAGTGCTGGCAACCGGCGGCTACGGCAACGCCTACTTCCTGTCGACCAACGCCAAAGGGAGCAATGCCACGGCCATCTGGCGAGCCTACAAACGGGGCGCCTACTTTGCCAACCCCTGCTTTGTGCAGATACACCCCACCTGCATCCCCCCTTCGGGCGAGCACCAGTCCAAACTGACCCTGATGAGCGAATCCCTCCGCAACGATGGGCGCATCTGGGTGCCGCGGCGGGCCGGCGATACCCGCCCGCCCAATGAAATCCCCGAAGAGGAGCGGTACTACTACCTGGAAGAAAAGTACCCCAGCTTCGGCAACCTGGTTCCCCGCGACGTAGCCTCGCGCAATGCCAAGGCCGTGGTGGATGCCGGCCACGGCGTAGGCGAACTGCGCAACGGCGTGTACCTGGACTTCAAAGATGCCATCCAGCGGCTGGGCAAAGAGGTTATCAAGGACCGGTACGGCAACCTGTTTGATATGTACACCAGCATTACCGGCGAAGACCCCTACGAAACCCCCATGCGCATTTACCCGGCAGTGCACTACACCATGGGCGGGCTGTGGGTAGACTACAACCTGATGAGCAACATCCCCGGCCTGTTTGTCATCGGTGAGGCCAACTTCTCCGACCACGGGGCCAACCGGCTGGGCGCCAGCGCCCTGATGCAGGGCCTGGCCGACGGCTACTTCATCCTGCCCTACACCCTGGCAAACTACCTGGCCCAGGCCGGCCCCGGCGATGCCGAAATGTCGCACTCGGCGGTTAAGGATGCCCAACTGTTTGTGCAGGATAAAATCGACAAACTGCTGTCGGTCAACGGCAAGCGGTCGGTTCTGCATTTCCACCGCGAGCTGGGCAAGGTGCTGTGGGACTTTGTAGGCATGGCCCGCAACGATGAAGGTCTGCGGCACGCCCTGAAGCGCATTCCGGAAATCCGGGCCGAATTCTGGGAAGATGTACGGGTTCCCGGCAGCGCGGCAGACCTGAACCAGAGCCTCGAGCTGGCCGGTCGGGTGGCGGACTTCCTGGAACTGGGCGAACTGCTGGCCCTCGACGCCCTGTACCGCACCGAATCCTGCGGCGCGCACTTCCGCGAAGAAAGCCAGACGGAGGAAGGTGAAGCCCTGCGCGACGACGAGAACTTCTCTTTCGTGTCCGCCTGGGAATTTACCGGTGACGACCAGACCCCGCGACTGCACAAAGAGCCGCTCGTCTTTGAGTATGTCAAACTGTCTCAACGGAGCTACAAGTAATTCGGGAAGGGGGAAATCACACGATGAAGCTACACCTGAAAATTTGGCGACAAAAAAATGCACAGGACCCAGGCGGTTTTGTCGATTACGACCTGGACGGCGTCAGCCCGGACTCCTCCTTTCTGGAGATGCTGGACCTGCTCAACGAGGAACTGATTGCCAAAGGCCAGGAGCCGGTGGCCTTTGACCACGACTGCCGGGAAGGTATCTGCGGAATGTGCAGTCTGATGATTAACGGCGTGCCGCACGGCCAGGACCGGGAACCTATCAAGCAGATTACGGCCTGCCAGCTCCATATGCGCCACTTCCGCGACGGGGAAACGGTTGTTATCGAACCGTGGCGGGCCAGGGCCTTCCCGGTCATCAAAGACCTGATTGTGGACCGCAGTGCCTTCGACCGCATCATCCAGGCCGGCGGGTATATCTCCGTCTCTACCGGCAGTGCCCCGGAAGCCAACGCTATCCCTATCGGCAAAAAAGACGCCGACAAAGCTATGGATGCCGCGGCCTGTATCGGCTGTGGGGCGTGCGTGGCGGCCTGTCCCAACGCCTCGGCAATGCTGTTTGTGGGGGCCAAGGTGGCCCAGCTTTCTTACCTGCCCCAGGGCCAGATTGAACGGTACGACCGGGTGGTCAACATGGTCAACGCTATGGACGCCGAAGGCTTTGGCGGGTGCACCAACACCGGCGAGTGTGAAGCGGCCTGCCCCAAGGAAATCAGCCTCGATTTCATCGCCCGGATGAACAGCGAGCTGATAAAAGCCAACCTCAAGGGCGGCCGGTAAGCCGGAACCATCCCAAAAAACAACGGCGCGGGCTGTATGCGGCCCGCGCCGTTGTTTTTTATGCCAATGTTTATTCTGCCAGGGGAAGGTCTGATTCTTCTTTGGACCAGAGTGGAAGCTGTCTGGCCAGGAAAGTATTTTTGCCGTCCAGTATACCGTTAACCTTAAGACCATCAGCGGCAAGTATCAGGTGAGCATTGCCGCTTTTATGGAGCATATTCATCAGCTCCCACTGGATGATGTAAGGCATCGCCCGGTACAGGTCGTCACCGAAAATCTTTTTGTAGCTTTCCAG
>RFJV01000186.1 GCA_003694775.1 Chloroflexota bacterium
ATTGCCGCCTCGTCCCGGCAGATTGGCAAAATCATCAAGGTCATCGAGGAAATCTCTTTCCAGACTAACCTGCTGGCTCTGAACGCCGCCGTAGAAGCGGCCCGTGCCGGCCAGCACGGCCGCGGCTTCACCGTAGTGGCCCAGGAAGTCCGCAATCTGGCCGGACGCAGTGCCAAAGCGGCCCGCGAAACCGCCGAACTGATTGAAGAGGCGGCCCAGAAAGTAGCCGAAGGCGTTTCCATCACCGACGAAACGGCCTCGGCGCTGGAGGAAATTGTCTCCAACGTCATCCGGCTGAAAGACCTGGTGGCAGAAGTGGCCGCGGCCAGCGAAGAGCAGGCCCAGGGCATCGAGCAAATCAATACCGCCATGCTCCAGGTAAACGAAGGCGTCCAGAACACCAGCCAGCAGGGACAGGAACTGGCCAGCACCGCCGATGAGCTGTCCGGCATGACCAACATCCTGGCCGAGGAGGTGTCCCGCTTCCAGATTGCCGAGGTCATTACCGCCAAGAACCAGATTCAGGACATCCTGCCCGAAGGTATGAGTCCGCAACTGCTCCAAAAAATCGCCGAAATGGTACGCCAACAGCAGGACGAGTCAAGCACACCGCCTGCTGGAAAGAAGACTGCCACGCTCCTGGACCGGGACGAACGTGGTTATGACATCTTCTAATCCAGTCCGTGCAGAAAGGGTACCGATGGCTCCCAAACGGGTAATGATAGTTGAAGATGCCCGGATGATGCAGGTCATCATCCAGAAATTTCTGGAAAACGACCCGCACCTGGAGGTGGTGGGCACTGCCTCCAACGGCCGGGAGGCGCTGGAAAAACTGCCCGCCCTCAATCCGGACCTGATTCTGCTGGATATAGAAATGCCGGAGATGGACGGCCTGGAGTTTCTGCGCCACGCCCGGCTCAAAAGCCGCGCCCAGGTGGTCGTACTGACCTCCGTGGCGCCGAGCGGTTCTCCCCGCGCCGCCGAAGCCCGCGCCCTGGGCGCGTTTGCCGTGGTGTCCAAGCCCTCCGGCGCGGTGTCCTACGACCTGGCCGAAAAACGGGGCCGGGAGCTGAAAGCCGTTATCTACCGCGCCCTGGGCATCGAGGCAGAGCCAGATTCGTGAGGTCATCATGGCAGAACAGACCCCCCCTCAAAACGAAACTGACGAACTGGCCGAGCTGTGGGCGCTGTTTGCCCAGGAAGGCCAGGAGGTCCTGGACCAGGCCGAAGCGGCGCTCCTCCAACTGGAAACCGACCCGTCTGCCCCGGAGCCGCTGGTAGAGCTGTTTCGAGCTTTGCATACCTTCAAGGGCAACACTCGCTTCATGGGCCTGACCGAAACCGAAAAGCTGGCCCATCAGGCCGAGGAACTGGCCGGCCTGGTGCGGGATGAGGGCACAGCCGCCACACCGGAAATCATCAGCCTCCTGCTCAGCGTGGTAGACCGCTTCCGGGAAACCCTGGCTCATGTGCAGACCCACCACGCCGACGTACCGCCCGGCACCAATGACGACCTGCTCGACCGGCTCCAGCAGGCTATCGAGGCCGCGCGCCGCCCGCCAGAACCGCCTTCCACCCCACTCCCGGAGGCCGAACCCCCTTCTCCGGCCCAACCCGTCGAACCGCCGCCCGACCTGCCGCCGACCGAGGTTGTCTTTACCCGGCCCGATGAGCTGGTCGACCCGGCCACCGACCCGCAGTATGTGCGCATCTTCCTGGAAATGGCCGGTCAGGAGCTGGGCCGTCTGCATCTGGCCCTGGACGACCTGGCCGGAGGCAAGGAATCGGCCCGGCAGGAAATTGAGCAGGTTGTGCAGGCCATCCACCACGCCGCCGGCCAGATGGGGTACGACCGCCTCCTGGCAACCCTGGAAGCCATAACCGACGCCCTCAATGCCCCGGCTGGCGAATCCAGAACCCGGCGGCTTTACCAGCTTGAACTGGAGCTGTTTGAACAGCTTACCGTCATCCAGGAAGCCGCACCCCTGCCGTCTGCCGAACGGGGGAAAACCTATCCCGACATTGCCTGGCTTTTCCGCAACTGGCACGCCGACCGGGTTTTTGCCTATCTCTCGGAACTGGTCTCCACTCTGGACGAGCTGGAATCCCGCCCGGACTGGCCCGACCGTCTGCTGGCTCAGGCCGCGGCTTTGTACCAGTCTATTCACCACAGCTGTATTTTTTATCGACTGGCAGATGCCGGACGCCTCTCGTTGATGCTGGAAGATTTGTTTGCCCGCCTCCAGCAGGGCGAACCCCTGGACCGGGACGGCCTGCTCCACCTGGCCCGCGCCGCCGCGACCCGCATCGGCAACGCCATCGACGCCATCCGCCGCGGGGAAGAGGTTCCCCCCAGCCAGATTCAGGAACTGGTTGGTCAGGCCGAAACCCTGCTCTACTCTCCCGCCGCCACCCGGACCGCGCTGTCCCTCTCCGCGGTCAAAGAACTGCTCCATCTGCCCCCCCAGTTTGAAGACGTACTGGTCCCGGAAAACCTGGCCGAAATCAGCCAGGCCATCCAGAAAGGGGAGCAGTTCTACACCGTCCTGGCCGACCTCAACGCCGACGAGACGGTCGCCGAAGCATTTTGGGAGTGGTCCCAGTCCGGCGCGGTGCGGGTCATTACCAGCGCCACGGTGTACCGCAACCACCACGTGCTGTACGACTTCCTGCTGTCCAGCGCCCTTTCTCTACCGGAGCTTCAGACGGCCCTGGCCCGGCTGGACCCGTCCGGGCGCATTTTTACCCTCTCTCCCTGCCATTACCGGGGACGGGAGGAAAAAGCCGCGCCGGCTCCAGCCCCCGCCGCGCCCGCACCGGCTTTCTCTACCGAAAAACTGCGCCGCCTGATGGAGACCATTGGCCGGCTGGAAGCTGTTTTTGCCTCTCTGCACCACACCGTGACCAGCCTGCCGGAGTTCGACCACCCGGCCATCGACTCGCTCCGGCAAATAGAGGGCCGTATGGCCGAAGTTGTCGTCCAGGTGCGCGACCGGGCCGCGGAACTGCGCCGCCAGCCCGCAGCGGCCATTCTGGAGCCTGGCCGCGAACAGGCCACAGCGGCCGGCATCCCCCTTTACATCGATGGCGGCGATACTTTGCTCGATACCGATGTCCTGAATCTGCTGACCGACCCCCTGCAGAAGGGGGTGGAATTTGCCCTGGCCCGCGCCCAAAAGGCGCATAATCCGGAAGTTCGCCTGCTGGTTGAGCCAATGGACGACCGGGTACGGATATCCATCGAGGATAACGGGCCGCCGCTGGACCACCAGGCCATCATCCGGCGGGCCGAGGCGCTCGGCTGGTCAGCCGGCAAAGCACCATCCGAGGCAGAACTGCTGGCTCTTCTGCTCCGCCCGGACTTTGGCCCCGTGCCGGGCAGTCCGGTGGCCGTGGATTTCGGCGCGGTTTATGCCGACCTCCAGCCGCGGGACGGATTTTTACAGCTCTCGTACCGCCCCGGCGGCGGCCTCCAACAGCGCATCGAACTGCCGCTGGATACCGCCGTCCTCGACGGGATGGTCCTGCAGGTCGGCCAGCTGTACTACGTGGTGCCCCTCCGGGCCATCCGGCGGATTGTCAAACCGGAAAAAAAGGCCCTGGTTCGCTCCACCGCCGACGGTGTGCAGGTCATCCTGCGCCTGGACAGCGAACTCATCCCCCTGCGGCCCCTCTCCGGCGACGATTCCCGGACACCCCCCTGGGACCGCCTGCTGGTTGTTGTAGACCGGGCCGCCGGTCCCTGCGCCCTGCCGGTTGACGAACTGCTGGGCCAACAGCGCGTCCTCATTGAACCGACCCCGCCCCAGATGGCCCATTCGCCGGAGGTCAGCGGGCTGGCCCTCCTGGGGGATGGCCGCGTGGCCGCGGTGCTCAACGTCAACCGGCTGTGACCTTTTTCCCGGTACCGAATCGCTATTGCCCCCGCGGGTTGAATGTGCTATGCTGAAGAGGCGCGGCAGGGGCACAGCGGCGCTGTGCCCCTGCAAAACCCGGCTAGTTACACGAACCTTACCAGCTTCAGTGTGGGGCGATGGATTTTTTCAGAAACAGGGTGCTCTGGCGGTGGTGGCGAACCATCGCCGTGATGGGGGGATTGCTGTGGAGCCTGCTGGCCGGCCAGCAGGTGCTGGCCCAGCCGCCGGCCCGGCTGTACCTGCAAACTGCCGGTGTGGCCGGCCAGTCGGTTTGGGTGGAGCTGGTCGCCGCCGACACTGCCGCCCTGTACGGTCTGGAAGTGGCTCTGGCGTATGACCCGGCCGTGGTGGCGGTTGAGGATATGCAGGCAGACCGGCCCGGCATCCAGCTTGAGCCTGGCCCGCTGTTCTCCGCCGGCGGCGCGTCGGTGCTGGAAAACCGGGTAGAGCCGGCCACGGGGACGATTGTCTTTGCCGCGGTGACCAGAACACCGGTGGCGGTAGCTTCA
>RFJV01000187.1 GCA_003694775.1 Chloroflexota bacterium
CGCGTCAACCGCAACCGTCCCACCCTGTCGCTCAATGTTTCTTCCGGCATCGACTGGTTCGACCTGCAAGCGGTGGTGAAGTTTGGCGATGTAGAAGCCTCCCTGAGCGACATCCGCCGGGCCATCAGGCGCAAGGAGCGGTATGTTAAGCTGGCCGATGGCTCCATCGGCGAAATTCCCGAAGAGTGGCTGGAGAAGTACCGCCATCTTTTCAACCTGGCCGAGCAAACCGAAGACGGCCTGAAGCTGGCCGAACATCACCTGACCCTGCTGGACCAACTGCTGGCCGAGGCCGACCGGGTGCAGGCGGACCCGGAATTTGAAGAACGGAAAAAACGTCTGCTGGAATTTCAGGGCATTCAGCCGGTTCCTCTGCCTTCTGGCTTTCATGGCGAACTTCGCCCCTACCAGCAGGCCGGCTATAACTGGCTCCACTTTCTCCACCAATACAAATTCGGCGGCTGTCTGGCCGATGATATGGGGCTGGGTAAAACCATCGAAACCCTGGCCTTTCTTCTCTCTCTGAAAGAATCCGGCCACGCTGAGCGGCCTTCCCTGCTGGTTCTGCCCCGCTCCCTGCTGGTCAACTGGCAGCGCGAAATCGAACACTTTACCCCTGACCTGACCTGGTACGAGCATTTCGGCGCCTCCCGAACCCATGATATCCAGTTGTTTGATAACTACGACCTGATTTTAACCACCTACGGTGTTATGCTGCGCGATATCGAACAGCTGCGTCAGTATCGCTTCCATTACGTTATTCTGGACGAATCTCAGGCCATCAAAAACCCGCTGGCAAAAACCGCCAAAGCCGCACGCCTGCTTAACGCCGACCACCGTCTGGTGCTGACCGGCACGCCGGTAGAAAACTCAACCTTTGAGCTGTGGTCTCAATTCGCTTTTCTGAACCCCGGATTGCTGGGCAATCTGGATTATTTCAAGGAGGAATTCGGCAAGCCTATTGAGCGCAAGGGTGATGAAGCGGCTTCGGAGTTCTTGCGCAAAATGGTCTATCCCTTTATCCTGCGGCGGACCAAGGCCCAGGTAGCCCCGGAACTGCCGCCCCGCACCGAACGCATCATCTATACCGATATGAGCCCGGCCCAGAGAAAATTCTACGAGAAAACTCGCGACGAATACCGCGCCCAACTGCTGGGCCTGATTGAAGACCAGGGGCTGAACAAAGCCAGAATGAAAATTCTGGAAGGCTTGCTCCGTTTACGGCAAATCTGCAACCATCCCCGGCTGGTCAAGCCAAACTTCCGGGGCGACTCGTCCAAACTGGAACTGCTGTTAGAAACGCTGGAAACGCTCCAGGCAGAGGGCCATAAGGCGCTTGTCTTTTCCCAGTTTGTGCAGATGCTGAAAATTATTCGGCAGGAGCTGGACCGGCGCAAAGTCTCTTATACCTATCTGGATGGGCGCACTCGCAAACGCCAGGAACAGGTAGACCGGTTTCAGAACAACCCGGATATCCCCTTCTTCCTGATTTCACTGAAAGCCGGCGGCGTGGGACTGAACCTGACCGCGGCGGATTATGTGATTCACGTAGACCCGTGGTGGAATCCGGCGGTCGAGATGCAGGCCACCGACCGTACTCATCGTATCGGTCAGGACAAAGCAGTCTTTGTGTATAAACTCATTACCCGCGGTTCGGTAGAGGAAAAAATTCTGGAACTACAGGAACGCAAAAAAAACCTGGTGGAGCAGTTGATTACCACAGAAAGCAGTTTCTTCAAACAGCTAACTGTGGATGATATTCAG
>RFJV01000784.1 GCA_003694775.1 Chloroflexota bacterium
GGGCCAATCTTTGCCCGCTCCGATATTCTCCGCCTGCGCGGAGTACTGCTAGTCCGTGGACTTGGGCCGGTTTACCTTGATGCGGTCAAAATCGCGCACCACCGTGGTGTTGGGGAAAACGGCCCGCGCCTCGTCGATAACATCCTGCTCCCGGTAGCGGCGGGACAGGTGGGTCAGGTAAAGATGCTTGACGTTGGCGGTCAGGGCCAGTTGGGCGGCCTGGGCCGCGGTGATGTGTCCGAATTTGCGGGCCATCTCCGCATCCGCAGACAGATAAGTGGCCTCGATAATGAGTGCATCGGCGTTGGCGGCCACATCTACCAGGTTGTCGGTGCGGCCGGCATCGCCCACAAATACCAGCCGGGCGCCGGGCTGTTCCGGCCCCAGCACGTCATCCGGGTGGACAACCCGCCCATCGGGCAGGGTGATAGACTGGCCGCGCACCAACTGCCGGCGCTCCGGACCAAAGGGGACCCCCAGCGCCTCGGCCCGGTCGTTGAGGAAGGGACGGCGCGGTTTTTCCTGAAACAGAAAACCAAAACAGTCCGCCCCCCGGTGCGATACCGGAAAGGCGCTGAGCTGGAAGGAATCATCCTCAAAAATCAGACCCGGCTCCAGGGGAATGAACTTGAGCTTGATGGGCAGTTTCTCGGCCCGGAGCACCACCTTGAGGAGCAGGTCTTTGACACGGGCCAGAGTCCAGCTTCCGCCGTAGATTTCCAGAGTGTCGATAGCGCCCCAGCGGTTGAACGTGGAGACCAGCCCCCCCAGGCCCAAAATGTGGTCCAGGTGTCCGTGGGTCAGCAGGATTTTGTCCAGCCGCTTGAAGCCCAGCCCGCTTTGCAGAATCTGACGCTGGGTTCCCTCACCGCAATCAATCAGAAAGCGGTACTCCTTGTAAATGACCATATTGGCCGAAAGTCCCCGGTGGATAGAGGGAGCAGAGGCCGATGTGCCCAGGAAGACAACTTCAAACATTGGTCGGTTAACCCTTTTCTGGTAAATAGTCAATCTGGCCGGCTTCCCGGTTGACCCGGAAGCGCGGCCCCAGGAACTGCTCTACCACCCAGATGTTGGTCAGGGTGTGGTGGGTGATAGTATCGACCGGCAAACGCGCCGGTGTATCGGTCAGTGCCAGCGGCAGGATGAGCTGGTCGGCCAGATGCATGTCGACCAGCGCCTGCCGGCGATGAAAGGCCAGCAAAGCCTCTACCGCCTCGGCGGCCACCTGCTCCGACGGTTTGCCCCGGCGGCCCAGGGCGCTGAAACCGGCCTGTACTGCCCCGTAGTCTGCAGTCAGAAAGATGCCGGCGCCGGGCGAAACCGACCGGGTGCGAACCGGCTCGATGCGGGCCGGCAGGCCGGCTTGCCGCAGAAGGTTGAAGGCACGGGCCGCAATGCGCTGGGCGATGTGGGCCGGCAGACTGGAAGCCACGGCCAGGCCGACCACCTCGCGCAGGGGACCGCGGCTTTCCGGCAGGTCAAGCGGAGGGAGCGGCCACGGCGCACCGCCGGCAATGACGGCCTCGATTTCACCGCCCCCGGCGGGATACCAGCCCCAGGCTCGCAGGGTCAGCCGGCAGTGGATGCCCATCCGGGCCAGTGCTGGCCGGTAGACCTGGTCCAGGTAGTGGAAGGGAGGACTCCATGGAACGTGCGTGCCGCCTTTGACCGTCACCCGGCTTTCGCCGCTGGCAAAGGCCAGGGGAAGCAGGACGGTTTGCAGAACCAGGGTCGCCGCGCCGGCACTGCCGCCGCTCCGGGCCTGGGCCACATCGAAGTGATATTCTCCGGGGGAAGGAGCGTGCCGCGGTTGAAAGGTCAGCCGGGTGCTTTCCAGATGGTCGCCGGACAGGCTGGCGTCGCAGAGGGCCGCCGCGGCATGCACGGCGGTCAGATGCTGGGCCGCCAGGCCGGGATTTTTCCGCCCGGCCCGGATGTTTTCAATGGTGACCGGCTGTTGAAGCAGAACCGAAAGCGCCAGCGCGGTTCGCAGAATCTGCCCCCCGCCCTCACCGTATGCACCGTCTATGGTTAGCATAGCCCTTTATACTACAGGCAAACGGAAAAGATGACAAACTGCCTTCCGGATTCTGGCCCTCATATATCCAATTTGCAGTAATTTCAGGATTGTGTTATATACAATACGTGCATCACACGTTCGGGAACAGCGTGCTGATAAAAGGTCTGTTTTGGAAAGCTGGTTTGTTGGAAGGAGATGTGTACCTTATGAACGCGAGAGAACAGATTTTTGGCGCAGTGGCGCGGGTGGCCGCCTGGGTAGACGAGACTCTGGCCCGGAGCGGTCGCCAGGGCACGGCATTGGAGGATGACGAACTGCGCGCCGAAATCAACCGGCTGAAACAGGAGCTGTCCAGGCGGCCAACGCGTCCGGTTCGGGTGCAGACGCCCCGTCCTCCGGAGGCGCTGTCTGAACAGGAGAAAATTATGGACCTGGCCGGTTGAAAGCCACAGGAGTGTTTCCCGTGAGGTTCCGCCAGTATGCTGGCGGAACCTTTTTATTTTGGAGATGTATCTGCTCAGCCGTCCACGAATAAAACACGAATTCACGAATAACTAGCTCAGGTAGTCTCCCCTTTGAGTGTTGGTGAGGTTTTTTAGCGTCATCTTGCCCTCACCTCAATACCATCAACACTTTAGGGGGAGACTACCCAAACTCATCAACTCATAAACTCATAAACTCTCTAACTCCCTGGCCCCATTAACCTGGAATTAATGTTCTTTTGCTATTATCTCTTCAATAC
>RFJV01000785.1 GCA_003694775.1 Chloroflexota bacterium
GCGGCCCCGTATGCGCCGGCGCTGGTGTACCCGCTGAGTCAGACCGGGGCCCTAAAATACTACCGGCTGACGGCGGTGGATGTGGCCGGGAACCAGAGCGCGGGGGCGTGGTTGGCGGCTGCTGTTGAGTACAACCGCACCGTCCAAGATAAATTTGACCAGTATGGCGGGTCGAATGTCAAAACGGGGGTGGACGATATTTATTTCATCCAGTTGAGCAATTTCGAGGAGGGGATTACATCAACTTTAACCTCGCCGTATCGCGGCAGCGAACCGGGCAAATGGTGGGCGATTAGTGACCCGACAAACGGTATTACCGAACTCAGTGAATATAGCTCGACAGTCATTGACGGGCAATACGCCTTGAAAATTTATGGTAATGGAAATAATAATTTTGCAGAAAGAAGCGGTTTAGCCGCGGCCATAACCTATAGCCCCAGTATTGACCTTACCAACGATAGCAGATTCAATCCTGATACTTCAAATGTAATGCTGTCGATATACGTTCCCACCGCCGGGGATTTAGCGGATTTGGCTGATATTACTATGTATTTCTACTCAAATTCAATCGGATATGGCAAGTCAATTGATGTCTCGTCATTTGCGGTCGGCTGGAATTACGTATCATTTCCATTATCGGATGTCATTACGGATTCTTCGGACCTGTCTGATTTCCAAGAAATTCGCATAATTATCAGCACTGTATCGGATTATCCGACCTCGGCGTATGTGTTTGATGATTTAAGGCTGGTTTCTAAAAACCTGAACACCGGTGCAGACCATAATGATACCGGCTATACCTGGGATTTTTCGCAATCAAGTGGTTCAACGGAATACCGGCAGGGAATATGGCATATTTATGAGGGCAATCGAACTGGGGAACCTCAAAAACCATATTCGCTGGGTCAGATAAAATTATTCAACAACGCCGGAGAATCACACGTATTGGCCTATATCCCATCAACCGAAATTTCGGTTGGAACTATACAAGTGGGAGTGTATGCCAAAGAAATCGGCACAATGAATTATGCTGATGCGGGTGTCGCGTTTTTCATCGCCGATACAACACCTGACAACTGGACGATGTACGCGGTTGTGGCTGACTTTTATGAGGATGCAATCAAATTATTAATGTACAACGCCGGCACGATAACCACATTGAAGTCAATCCCGTATAGTCTGAATATAGGGGAAATGGTCTGGCTGGGTGTTGATTTCAGGAAGTTTAACTCTAATAACGGCCTAATTAAAATATTTTGTAGCAAGAATGAGGGCAATTTAATATCCTACAACAATTTGATTGGAACTTACAATAGCACAACATTATCAGGTGTGGGGAAAGTTGGCGTAATATCCTCACTGATGAATTGCCGATTTACCAATTTCGTGGCCGGGTCCCCGGCGCACGCGGAGGTGGCGGATGTGGCGCGGGCGCTGGATGGGCCGATTGTAGCCGGGGAGACAAAGCGGGTGCGGTTTAATCCCGATACGCTGTTGTTCGAGGTCTCAGATGATGGCCTGGCGTGGAGTAATGTCGATGCCGATACGGTGGACGGCCAGCACGCCAGTGCCTTTGCCCCGGCCACGCACTCCCACGCGCCGACAGACATCAATCCCCAGGGTGCGGGAAGCGGTTTAAATGCTGACAGAGTGGATGGCTTTGAACCGAACACAGCCTACAACGACTTCACCGGCTTGCGGATGCCGGTCAGACATCCGTCCGGCTATCTGTACACAAATTACCTGAATATGACGGCGAATAACCAGACCGCTACGCCGAGCAGGGTAGCAGTAGAGCAGAACAACGACGGGTTTCTGCGCTGGATGCCGTGGAGCACCTTCACCTCGATGGTAGGGGCCAGCTTCCCCTACATCGAGTTACGTAGGACAGGCGGGCAGATTAAAATTGGCAAACAAAGTACCGCGGTTGTGACCTGGGATACGGTAGTGGTCAACGGGGGGCTTTCGGGCTGGAACGGCGCCTCTAGATTTACACCACCAGCTAATGGTTTGTACCACTTTACCTTCACCGGACGGGCCAACCGGGAGCTGTCCCCGTACCTGCGGCGAAACGGCAACTGGTGGTATCGGGAAATCATCGGCTGGTCTGCCGGTAGTACCAACGGCTCTTATTCCTGGCTCGGTATGAGCGGCCTGGTTTACCTGACCACCAGCGAGTGGGTGGAACTGGCGATAGATAACCCAAGCCCGCACTATGACGGATACCTGCACGACGATACGGCTTACTTTGTTATCGTACGGATACTGTAACCGTCACCGGAGGAGACAAAATGACCCTCACCGTCCGGCAGAGACGAATCCTCAAGAAGCTGAAGAACACCCAGGACCCGGTCGAGCGCCGGCGACTGCTGGAGAAGCTGGCCGTGGAGCAGGCCCGGTCGGTGCGGGCCAGACTGGAGCCGCCCCTCCGGCGTAAGTCGGTGCTCATTCCCCTGGACCGGGAGACCGAACTGGCCGTCGAGTTCGTCAAGACCCACCTGCCCCGCCGCGGCGGACGGGCCATCGAGTTCAGCCAGTGGTGCCGGGAGGTGCTTTGCCAGGCGGCCCGTGAGCTGGGCTGGAAGAAGTAGATTCCGGGCCGGTTTTTCTTTCATTTTTTACTTCGCAAAAATACGCTTTTGCGAAGTGAAAAGTATTTCAAGGGGTAGACCGCGTCTCATTGGCCTGGAGGCGGTCCAAACCTTAACAGGTGTGGGGCTGGGCCAACCATCCAATTTTTTCAAACCCAGGAGACGCAGAGGCCCCCACCAGACCGGACGGATTTCACCTACCGGAAAACTTGTCCAAAAATTGTCCGAATTTTACTTAACATAATCTTGACAAACCCATACAAGTATGGTACAATGTAAGTGTAATTCGGTAAGGCAATTACCTGTAATCCAAACCAAAAAGAGTCTCGCCCCCCGGCGAACTCTTTTTTAGTCCCTGAAAATATGGAATGAAAGGAGACACACAATGCGAACCCGCTCAATCGTCACTGCCCTGCTCAAACAGGCCGGCCTGGTCCCGGCCCAGATGGTCGAACACCACAACGGCACCCTGACCCTGAAGTTCGAGGCCGACCAGGCCGACCCCACCGGCCGCTTTACTGAGGCCCGAAAACTGGCCTGGCAGGTCCTGGCCGCCCTGCACCTGGACCAGGTCATCGACTACTTCGACATCGTCTCCGGCCAGCAGGCCTTCCACGTCATCCAGATTGACCCTTCTAACAGCCCCTTAAAGCAGATTGCCCAACTCCGGGGCGTGAAGGTCAAGCCGGCCCGCCCCAGACGCCCGGCCATCCCCTTCCCCGTCGGGGCCCAGGTCTGGGTGGCCGTCAAGTACCGGGGCAAGCCGGTCCGGGTGCGCGGCACCCTGACCCGCAAGAGCAACGTCGCCGTGGTCAAGAGCAACCGCACCGGCGTCGAGTACGAAGTCCCGCCCCACCTGGTCTTTGCCAGTCGGCCCGGCCAGGATGTCCTGGCCAAACTGTCATAACAAATCCATTCAGTCTTTTACGAAAGGAGACGCACAATGAACGCTCAATCAAGCACCCAAACAGCCACCGAACAACCCTTTGTCCAGGTCTGGAGCGACTGCTCCTGGTGGGTCAAAAAGTGGGATGTCCCCTCCGCCAGCCGGCCCGGCCAGAGCTACCGGGTGTCGATGAACAAGAACGGCGGCTGGGGCTGTACCTGCCCCCAGTGGAAGTACCGCCGCCAGGAATGCCGCCACATCCGGCTGGTCCGGGAAAATGCCGACCTCAACGCCGAACCGGAGCCGGTCACCACGGCCCTCCTGCTCAAGCGCCGGCTGGGCCAGGTGGTCGAGGTCCTGAA
>RFJV01000786.1 GCA_003694775.1 Chloroflexota bacterium
CCTTATCAAGCCCGTATGCTGAGTACTGTTCACTGCGAGGAGGAAATATGGATACACTTACCCTGGCCCGGTGGCAGTTTGGCATTACCACTGTTTACCATTTCTTCTTTGTCCCCCTGACGCTTGGCCTTTCCCTCCTGGTTGCCATTCTGCAAACCATCTACTACCGCACCGGTGACGAAACCTACAAAAAAATGACCAAATTCTGGGGCAAGCTGTTCCTCATCAACTTTGCCATGGGGGTTGTCACCGGCATTGTACAGGAATTCCAGTTCGGCATGAACTGGTCGGAATTTTCCCGGTTTGTGGGAGATATTTTCGGCGTTCCCCTGGCTATTGAAGCCCTGCTGGCCTTTTTCATGGAATCCACCTTTCTGGGCCTGTGGGTTTTTGGCTGGGACAAGCTCCCCAAACGGATACATCTGGCCACTATCTGGCTGGTCGCGCTTGGCTCCAACCTGTCGGCGCTGTGGATTCTCATTGCCAATTCCTTTATGCAGGAACCGGTTGGTTACGTACTCCGCAGCGGACGGGCCGAACTGGTTGACTTTCTGGCCCTGGTTCTCAATCCCCATCTGCGGGTCCAGTTTCCCCATGTCTTTTTCTCCGGCATGACGACCGCCGGCTTCTTTGTCATCGCCATCAGCGCCTACCACCTGTTTACCCGCAGTCCTCATAAAGATTTCTTCCGCCGTTCGTTCTCGGTGGGAGTCATTTATGGTCTGATTGGGGTTGTATCGGTCGTCCTCATCGGACACACCCAAACCCAGCACCTGGTGCAGACCCAGCCGATGAAGGTTGCCGCGGCCGAAGCCCTCTGGGAAAGCGAAAGCCCGGCCGCGATGTCGCTGTTCACCATTGGCAACGAGCCGGAACTGCGGGATGTCTTTGCCATCAAGGTTCCCGGCCTGCTCAGCTTTCTGGCCTACAACCGCTTTGAAGGTGAGGTCAAGGGCATCAAAAACATTCAGGCGGAGTACGAGCAGATTTACGGCCCCGGAAACTACATCCCGCCGGTAGCCGTCAGCTACTGGACTTTCCGCATCATGGTTGGCTCAGGAATGGCAATGGCCCTCCTGGCCCTGTACAGTCTGTACCTCATCCTGAAAAACAGGGTGGATACTGCTCCCCCGCTGGTCTTAAAGGCACTGCTCCTGGCCGGCCTGCTTCCTTATGTTGCTAACTCAACCGGCTGGCTCTTTGCCGAAATTGCCCGCCAGCCATGGATTGTCCACGGATTGATGCGGGTGGAGGAGGCCGTTTCGCCGGCGGTAACCGCGGGCGAACTGTGGGTCACCCTGATTGGCTTCACCCTTCTGTACGGCGTGCTGATGGTCGCCGACATCTACCTGCTGGTCAAATTTGCCCGCCGCGGCCCCACCGACCACCCCGACGAAGACGCCCTGCCCGATGTCCCTGCCGGTTCTCCGGCAGTGGCTCACTTGCAGTAGGAGGCTATCGATGCTGGACCTGAATACACTCTGGTTTATTCTGATTACCGTGCTCTTTATTGGCTACTTTATCCTGGAAGGCTTTGACTACGGCGTGGGCATCCTGCTCCCCTTCCTCGGCAAAACCGACCGGGAACGCCGGGTCATCATCAACACCATCGGCCCCTTCTGGGATGGCAACGAAGTCTGGCTGTTGACCGCCGGCGGGGCCATTTTTGCCGCTTTTCCCCACTGGTACGCCACCATGTTCAGCGGCTTCTACCTGGCCCTGTTCATCATGCTGGTCGCCCTGATTGTGCGCGGGGTGGCGTTTGAATTTCGCAGTAAGGACCGCGCCCCGGCCTGGCGCAGTCTGTGGGACTGGATGATTTTTGTGGGCAGTTTTGTCCCCGCCTTGCTGTGGGGTGTGGCCCTGGGCAACCTCCTGCGCGGCGTCCCCATCGACCAGGATATGCACTACGTGGGCGGCTTCTTCAACCTGCTCAATCCATACGCCCTGCTGGGTGGCCTGACCACCCTGTTTGTCTTTACCGTGCAGGGGGCCATCTTCCTCAGCCTGAAGGTCGAAGGCGACCTCCTGCCGCGCATCACTGCCGCCACCAAAAAGGTCGGCCCGGTGGCTACCGTGCTGGTGTTTGCCTTTGTGGTGGCCGGCTACTTCCTCACCGACGCCTTCATCCGGCTGGGCATCAACCCCGGCCTGATTCCCATTGCCGCGGGCGCGGCCCTGCTGACCGCCGGCTGGTTCGTCCACAACGACCGCCCCGGCTGGGCCTTCCTCATGAACTGCCTGACCATCGTCCTTTCGACCATCACCATTTTCATGTCTCTCTACCCGCGGGTGATTGTCTCCAGCCTCAACCCGGAATGGAGCCTGACCATCTACAACGCCGCTTCCAGCCCCTACACCCTGCGAGTGATGACCATCGTCGCCCTGATTTTTGTGCCCATCGTGGTGGCTTACCAGGCCTGGAGCTACTGGGTGTTCCGCCAGCGGGTCAGCCTCCACTCGGAACTGGAATACTAACCCACCGGCGGCGCGTCGACCAGCACGCGCCGCCTTTTTTCACCCTCGCCGCCTGCCCCCGCGGTCCGGAGAACCCCGCCGATGCTGTTGAACCAACGCCTGCTGAACCTGGCCCGGCAAGCGCCCGCCAGCCTGGCGCTGACCATTACCGCCGCCGCGGCCGGCGGCATTACCCGAACGGCCCAGGCCTTCTTCCTCAGCCGGGTGGTCAGCCGGGTCTTTCTGCACGGCAGTTCCCTGACCGATGTGGCCCCCTTTCTGTGGCTTCTGCTGGCCCTGAGCCTGCTCCGGGCCACGCTCACCTGGACGGCCCATCTCACCGCCCGCCGGCTGGCCGCCGCGGTTAAGCTCCACCTGCGCCAGCGGCTGGTCGACCACCTGCTCCGGCTTGGCCCGGCCTATATCCACGGCCAGCGCACCGGCGAGCTGGTCAGCGTAGTCAACGAGGGCGTAGAAAGCCTCGACGCCTACTTCAGCCAGTACCTGCCCCAACTGGCCCTGGCCGCTCTGGTTCCGCTGACCATCCTGGCCTTTGTTCTGCCGCTCGACCTGCTGTCCGGGCTGGTTCTGCTGGTCACCGCGCCGCTGATTCCCGTGTTTATGGTGCTCATCGGCAGTCTGGCCGACCACCTCACCCGCCGCCAGTGGACGGCCCTCAGCCGGATGAGCGCCTACTTTCTGGACCTCCTGCAGGGGCTGACCACTCTCAAACTGCTGGGCCGGAGCCGGGAGCAGGCCGATTTTATCGCCCTTATCAGCGACCGCTTCCGGCAGGTCACGATGAGCGTTCTGCGGGTGGCCTTTCTGTCTGCCCTGGTGCTGGAGCTGGTAGCCACCATCAGCACCGCCATTGTAGCCGTAGAGGTGGGCCTGCGTCTGCTGTACGGGCGGCTGATGTTTGAGCAGGCCTTTTTCATCCTGATTCTGGCCCCGGAGTTTTACCTGCCCCTGCGGCTGTTGGGAACCCGCTTCCATGCCGGGATGTCCGGGGTGGCCGCGGCCAGACGCATTTTTGAGGTGCTGGACACGCCCGCGCCCGCCGCACCCACCGCGGCCAAAATTC